>JASHUW010000627.1 GCA_030039815.1 Alphaproteobacteria bacterium | reverse complement strand
TCTCGGCGTTCGCGGTCGAGAGCGTCATCGACATGCTGGCCAAGAAGATCGGAATGGACCCGCCGGAGTTGCGCCGCAAGAACGCCGCCGGCCCTGGCACGCCGATGATCTACGGGCCGAAGCTTGCGCATGGCGGCTACATTGAGACGCTCGAAGCCTGCATGAACCACCCCGCCTGGAAAGCCCCACTCGGCAAGAACCAGGGCCGCGGTGTCGCGTCGGGCTATTGGTTCAACGGCGGCGGCGAATCTTCGGCCAGCGTGCAGATCAATGCCGACGGCACAATCCTCGTCGCCACCGGCAGCGTCGATGTCGGCGGCTCGCGCGCATCGATGGCGCTGATGGCGGCCGAAACCTTCGGCGTTCCCTACGAGAACGTCCGCGCGATCGTCGCCGATACCGCCTCGGTCGGCTACACCCATGTGACCGGCGGCAGCCGCGTCACCTTCGCGACCGGCATGGCGGTCGTCGAGGCCACCAAGAAGGCGATCGACGAGCTGCGCAAGCGGGCCGCGATGATTTGGGATGTCGATGTCGAAGGCGTCGTCTGGGAAGAGGGCGCGGCCAAGCCGGCGTCGAGCAATGTCGGCGACTTCAAGCCGATGTCATTGAAGGAGCTGGCCGGCAAGGCGGCGGTGACCGGCGGGCCGATCACCACCGCGGCCTCGGTCAATGCCGGCGGCCAGGCGCCCGGTTTCGCGACGCAGTTCTGCGATGTCGAGGTCGATCCCGAGACCGGCAAGGTCACGATCCTGCGCTTTGTCGCGGCGCAGGATGTCGGCACCGCGATCCATCCCTCCTATGTCGAGGGGCAGATCCAGGGCGGCGTCGTCCAGGGCATCGGCTGGGCCCTCAACGAGGAGTACATCTACAACCAGAAGGGCCAGCTCGATAATGCCGGCTTCCTCGATTACCGCTGCCCGGTCGCCAGCGACCTGCCGATGATCGACGCGCTGCTCGTCGAGGTGCCCAACCCGGCGCATCCCTACGGCGCGAAGGGCGTCGGCGAGGTCAATATCTGCCCGCCGATGGCGGCGATCGCCAACGCCATCGACAATGCGATCGGCCGGCGGCTCTACGAGCTGCCGATGTCGCCGCCGAAGATCCGCGCGGCCTTGGATCACGCGGCCGACTAAGCGCTGAAAGCCTTTGCCGGCCCCTCTCTTGCTTTGGCGGGTGAGGGGCCGGTATCGTTTCGGTCTCGGAAGGTGTGGAACCCAAGATGCCGACGACGCAAGTCTCCCTGACGAGTGGCTTCAGCCGTCGCTACACCGGCGGCCGGCGCGAGTTCGAAATCGAGGCGCGCACGCTGCGCGACGTCATCCGCGCGCTCGATAAGATGTATCCGGGGATCGGCGAGCACCTCGAAGAAGAGACGACGGTGGCGATCGACGGCGCAATTCACGATGCGCCTGGCTATTTCCAGCAGCTGCGCGACGGCAGCGAGGTGTTCTTCATCCCCAAGCTCGAAGGCGGGTGAAAACCTTGCGCCTCCCCCGGGCTTGACCCGGGGGTCCACGTCTTGCAAGCAGATGAACGTTGCGAAGACCTGGATGGCCGCATCAAATCCGGCCAAGGAGAGCCGAATCTATGGCCGACGCGGTCACTGCTTTCAACGACATCGACGCCGCCAGCCTGGCCAGCATCCGCCGGCGGGCCGTGCTCAGCTGCGCCATCGGCAATTTCTTCGAGCTGTTCGATTTTACGATCTACGGCTTTTTCGCGGTAGCGATCGCCCGCGCCTTCTATCCCTCGGGTTCGATGTTCAGCACTTTCGCGACCTTTGGCGCGGCGTTCCTGATGCGTCCGGTCGGCGCGATCGTGATCGGCGCCTATGGCGATCGCATGGGGCGGCGTCAGGCGCTTGTCCTCACGATCGGAATGATGGCGGCGGCGACCGGTTTCACGGGCCTTATCCCGACCTATCAGTCGATCGGCGTCTGGGCGCCGGCCGCGCTGATGATCTGCCGGCTGCTGCAGGGATTTTCGACCGGCGGGGAATGGGGCGGCGCGGCGGCGTTCCTCGTCGAATATGCCCCGCCGGGCCGGCGCGGGCTTATTGGCAGCATGCAGCAAGTCTCGACGCAGCTTGGTTCGTTGAGCGGTTCGCTGTCGGCGGCGCTGCTCGCGTCCAATCTGTCGACCGAGAGTTTTTATGCCTGGGGCTGGCGCATCCCGTTCGTCGTCGGCTTTGTCTTGGGTCCGATCGGCTATTACCTGCGGCGCAAGGTAGCTGAGACCCCCGCTTTCGAGCAGGCCATCGAGCGCCGCGCGATCGAGCGCTCGCCGTTCTTCACGGCGATCCGCGAGTACCGCGTGCGCATGGCGCAGGCTTTCGGGCTCAGCGTCATCGGCCATGTCGCCAATTTCACCTTCGTCATCTATCTGGTGAACTATGCGATCAACACGATGAAATTGCCGGCGGGCTCGGCGCTGTCCTGCGCCGTGGCTTGGGGCCTGATCCAGGTGACCCTGATCCCGGTCGTTGGGCACCTCTCCGATCGCGTGGGCCGGCGGCCGATGATCCTCGCTTCCGCGCTTTTGAATCTGGTGTTCGGCTATCCGCTGTTCCTGCTGGCCGTGCGCGGCGGCACGTTCCTCGCGCTGCTGGCGGCACTGGCGACGGCCGCGTTGTTCCAGGCGCTCTACACCGGCGTCATCCCGTCGATCCTTGCCGAGATGTTCCCGACCCGGGTGCGCTTCACCGGGCTGTCGATGAGCTACAACTTTGCCATCGTCGTATTTGGCGGCTTCGCGCCGCTGATCGCGACCTGGCTTGTTTCAGTCACCGGCAATCCGCTCGCGCCGGCCTTCTACATCATGGTGGGCGGGGCGATCAGCGCACTCTCCATCCTGAGCATGCGCGAGCATTTGAACGCATCACTCGATTAGCGCATGCTGCCCGCCGCGAGAGGAAAACAGCCATGGCGACCGTCCAGCGCCGTTTGAGCGTCATCGTTTGCGCCGATGTGGTCGGCTATAGCCGGCTGATGGGCGCCGACGAGCTCGGCACGCTGACCGCGCTGAAGGCGCATCGCGAAGCGATCGATCCGCTTTTCGCCGATGAGGGCGGGCGCCTGGTCAAGACCACCGGCGACGGCCTGCTGCTCGAATTTCCCAGCGCCTTTCATGCGGTGCGGGCATCGCTCGCGGTGCAGCGGCTGATGGCGGAGCGCAACGTCGAGGTGCCGGTCGACAAGCGGCTCATCTTCCGCATGGGCATTCATCTCGGCGACGTCATCGTCGACAACGACGACATTTTCGGCGACGGCGTCAACATCGCGGCGCGGCTGCAGGAAATCGCCGAGCCGGGCGGCATCTGCCTGTCGCAGTCGGTGCACGAGACGATCCACAAGAATATCGACGCGTTGTTCCGCGATGGCGGGCAGAAGGTGCTGAAAAACATCGCCGCG
>JASHUW010000626.1 GCA_030039815.1 Alphaproteobacteria bacterium | reverse complement strand
CGCTCGCCGAGCGGCTGTTCGGCCTGTCCGAAGTCGGCGGCGTCTTTCTCGGCGGCGATTTCATCACCGTGACGAAGACCGGCGAGAGCGACTGGTTCCAGCTAAAGCCAGCGGTGCTGGCGGCGATCATGGAACATTTCACCTCGGGCCAGCCGGTAATCAACGGCGGCGCTGAAACGGCGGCGGCCGAGGGCGAGGATGATGAGATCGTCTCAGCAATCAAGGAGTTGCTCGAGACCCGTGTGCGGCCGGCTGTCGCGCAGGATGGAGGAGATATCATTTTCGAGGATTTCGCGGACGGCATCGTCTACCTGCACATGCAGGGCTCATGCTCGGGCTGTCCGAGCTCGACCGCGACCTTGAAGGCCGGCATCGAGAACATGCTGCGGCATTATATCCCCGAAGTCGTCGAGGTGCGCGCCGTCTAGGGCGCCGCCACCTCCCCACCGATGTCAGCATCGCGAGCGCCGGTCGTTCTGGCGTTCGATACCGCCGGCTCGGCCTGTTCCGTAGCGGTCGCGTACGGCGACGCGGTGCTGGCACATGAGCGCCGCAACATGCGTTACGGCCACGCCGAGGCACTGCTGCCCATGGTCGACCAGGTGATGGCGGCGGCGGGCTTGTCGCCGAAGGATATCGATACCGTGGCCGTTACGGTCGGGCCGGGTGGATTTACAGGCATTCGCGCCGGGCTGGCGGCCGCGCATGGCTTGGCGCTGGCCGCCGGCGCGCGGTTGATCGGCATCAACAGTTTTGTCGCGGTCGCAGGCCCGATCGCGGAAAACGACATCAGGCTGCTGGTCGCGCTCGATAGCCGACGCGACGATCTATACGTGCAGCTGTTCGACGCGCGCCACATGCCCGTCAACGAGCCGGAGGCGATCCCGCCGGAACGTCTCGCCGCGTGGGTCGGTGATGGCGAATTAGCGATCGCCGGCGACGCCGTCGAGGCGGCGGCATCGGCCTTGGGTGATCGGCCGCGGTTGCGGCTCGTGCCGAACTCGGCGCCCAATGCGCTGGGCCTGGTGGCCGCGCTGCGTCGTTGGCCTGAGTGGGCCGACCCGGCCGCGCGTCCGCTGTACCTGCGCCCGCCCGATGTGAGCTTCCCGAAGACGCGGCGCAGTAATGGACACCGCACGTGAACCGATGCATCGAGCCGATCCCGGCGGCCGCATTGGAGACACTGGCGGCGCTTCATCGAGTCTGCTTCCCCGACGATCCGTGGGAAGCCCCCGCGCTTGCGCGGATCATGGCGCTGTCGGGCGGGTTCGGTTGGCTCGCTTTCGAGGATGAGGAACCGGCTGGGTTCATCCTGGTGCGCGACCTCGGCGATGAATGCGAGGTGTTGTCGCTCGGTGTCGCGCCGCTCTGGCGACGCCGAGGCGTCGCGCAAGAGCTGTTGCGGACGGCAATGAGCGAGGCGGCACGGCGTAACCTACCGTCGATGGTGCTGGAAGTCGCTGTCGACAACGACCCGGCAATCGAGCTCTATCGCGCCGCGGGATTTGTCGCGGTCGGCCGGCGCGCCCGCTACTACAGCCGCCCCTACGGACGCGTCGACGCGTTGATCCTGCGGCTGTCGCTTCCGCGTTCCAAGCCCTCGTCGTGAAGGTGCAGGCTTAACGGTTTACTGGCAAAGTTCTGCGCGGGAATTGAATGTCGCGGCGAGTCGCACAAGATTCCGCAAATAGCGCATTGCGCAGCTTTGTTCCATTACTTATGCTTCTCGGTGGTTCAGTAGTAGGAAGGACAACATGGACGATACGGACCAGTCAGACGATTTGCTGGCTTTAACAACGGAAATCGTGGCCGCGCACGTTTCCAACAACACCGTGGCGGTCGGCGATCTGGGCCAGTTGATCAACCAGGTCTATCAGTCGCTCGCCAATATCGGCAGCGCCCCTGCGGCCGCGCCGACAACCCGGCCGCAGCCTGCGGTCAGCGTCAAGAAGTCGATCCAGCCGGATTATCTGGTCTGCCTCGAAGATGGCAAGAAGCTCAAAATGCTGAAGCGCCATCTCAAGACGGCCTACAACATGAGCCCCGAGGCCTATCGCGAGCGCTGGGGCCTACCGAACGACTATCCGATGGTAGCGCCCAATTACGCCCGGCAGCGCAGCCGGTTGGCCAAGGAGATCGGGCTCGGCACACGGGCACGGCGGGGCCACGACTGATCGCGCCGTCGGTCCACCCCGCGATGGGCCGTCGGAATATCGGCGTCGCGGACATAGGCTCACTCGACGGAACCGGCTATAATGCTCCGGCACCATTTGCCGGGACCGCGATCCCATGACCTCTCGCCTCGAGCAGCTCTGCGAGGAAAAGGGCCTGAAGATGACCGAGCAGCGCCGGATCATCGCCCGGGTGCTATCCGATTCGGCTGACCACCCCGATGTCGAGCAGGTCTATCGCCGCGCGACCGAGATCGATCCGCGCATCTCGATCGCCACCGTGTACCGCACCGTGCGGCTGTTTGAAGAAGCCAACATATTGGCGCGGCACGATTTTGGCGACGGACGGTCGCGCTACGAGGAGATGCCGAGTGCGCATCACGATCACCTGATCGACCTGCAATCGGGTCAGGTCATCGAGTTTCGCAATGATGAAATAGAAAAGCTGCAGCATTTCGTCGCCGAACAGCTCGGCTACGACTTGGTCGGGCATCGGCTGGAGCTCTACGCCGTCAAACGCGGCGCCCAACGCAAGCCCGAGTGATGTCACCCATGACGCAAACGTCGGTCCCCAAACCGCAAGACAAACGGCGACACAACCGAGGTCTCGCCGCGTGATCGTCGGCACTACGGCCGACTCCGCCATCCTCTCGCGCGATCCGGTAACGGCGCTCGACCGTCCCGGGGAACAGCGAAGCGGCCCGATTCTCGATGTCGTCAGCGGCCCGCTGCAGGTGCGGCTCGCCGTATCTCCCGAGGATATCGATGCGGTGCAAGCGCTGCGCTACCGTATCTTCTACGAGACGATGGGCGCGCGGCCCTCGCCGAGCATGGCACGCCTCAAGCGCGACGGCGATCCGTTCGACGGGTTCTGCGACCACTTGATGGTGCTCGACCATGCACGCGGCCAAGGCGCCGACGCGGTCGTCGGCACGTACCGCCTGATCCGGCGCGAAGCCGCGCGGCGCTGCGGCCAGTTCTATTCGGCCGCGGAATACGATATTTCACGCCTCGCGGCCTATCCCGGCCCGGTGCTCGAGCTCGGCCGGTCCTGCGTCGACCCGGCCTATCGCGCGCGAGCGGTGATGCCGCTTTTGTGGAGCGGCATCGCCGCCTATGTCTTCCACTACGATATCGAGTTGATGTTCGGCTGTGCGAGCCTGCCCGGCACCGATCCCGAGCAATTGGCGGCACCGCTGTCCTATCTGTACCATCACCACCTCGCCCCGTTGGAATTGCGCACGCGCGCGCTGCCTGAGCGTTATGTCGATATGCGGCGGCTGCGTCCCGACGGCATAGATACCGAGCGCACGCGCAGCCAACTGCCGCCGCTGATCAAGGGCTATTTGCGGCTCGGCGGGTTCGTCGGCGACGGCGCGGTCATTGACCACCAGTTCAACACGACCGATGTCTGCGTCGTGGTCAAGACCGACCTAGTGGCAGAGAAATACTCGCGCCATTACGTACGGCAGTCCAAGGACCAATGGACCAAGGATCAGTGGGCGAAAGAGAGTTGGGCGTAGGGACAATCGGGCGAAGGACACTTGGACACGTTCGATAGCATGGGTTCGACAGGGCTGAGGGTGCGGCGGATCGCGATCTATCTGGTCTGGACCCTCCTGCTTATGCCGGTTCAGGGTGTCGGGCTCATCCTGCGGCGGCGTTGGACGGCGCAGCTGCCGCGCTTCTATCACCGCCGCTGCTGCCGCATTCTCGGCTTCCGTGTGCGCCAGATCGGCGAGCCGATCACGGCGCGACCGGTGCTGTTCGCGTCGAACCACGTCTCCTATATCGATATCACCGTTTTGGGCTCGCTTATCCCCGGCTCGTTCGTCGCCAAAAGCGAGGTCGCCGACTGGCCGTTATTTGGCTGGCTGGCAAAGCTGCAGCGCTCGGTTTTTGTCGATCGCCAAGTGCGCAGCACCGCGCAGCAGAGAGACGCGATCGCCGAGCGGCTGGCGGCGGGCGATGCGCTGATCCTTTTTCCGGAAGGCACCAGCGGCGACGGCAATTTCGTGCTGCCATTCAAAAGCGCGCTGTTCAGCGTGGTGTTCAACAAGGAGATGCCGATCGCAGTGCAGCCAGTCTCGGTCGCTTATACAAGGCTCGACGGACTGCCGATCGGCCGACGCCTCAGGCCGTTCTTCGCGTGGTACGGCGATATGGATCTGCCGCCGCATCTGTGGCGGCTGCTCGGCCTCGGCAAGCTAGAAGCGGTCGTTGAGTTCCATCCGCCGGTCATGGTTGCGGACTTTGCATCGCGAAAGGCGCTCGCCGATTTCTGTCATCAACGGGTGAGCCGCGGCGTCGGCCGCTCGCTGGCCGGCCGCAACGGCGCGCCGGAAATTCCGCTTTCGGAGCCCCTCCGCGAGCCTGAGCCGATCCCGGCCGAGGTTCCCGTGGCGGCGGTAGTCGGCTGATGCAGAAGCGCCTCTTCATCAAGACCTATGGCTGCCAGATGAACGTCTACGACTCTGCGCGCATGGCGGAGCTGGTGGCGCCATTGGGCTACGCGCCGGCGGAAACGCCGCACGGTGCGGATCTGGTGATCCTCAACACCTGCCATATCCGCGAGAAAGCCGCGGAGAAGGTGTTTTCCGAGCTCGGTGAGATCCGCCGCCTGAAGGACGCCAAGGAGCGCGCCGGCGAGCGGATGCTGGTCGCGGTCGCCGGCTGCGTCGCACAAGCCGAAGGCGAAGAGATCATGCGGCGTGCGCCGTTCGTCGACATGGTGTTCGGCCCGCAGACCTATCACCGCCTGCCCGAGTTGGTGGCGCGGGCGGCGCGCGGGGGCGGCGGGGTACTCGACACCAGCTTTCCGGCCGAGCCGAAATTCGACCATTTGCCGGCGACGACGCCCGCGCCCGGCGTCGCGGCGCTGCTGTCGATCCAGGAAGGCTGCGACAAGTTCTGCACATTCTGCGTCGTGCCCTACACGCGCGGCGCCGAATTCTCGCGGCCGGCGGCGCAGGTCATCGCCGAGGCGGAACGGCTGGTCGCGGCGGGCGCGCGCGAGATCACGCTCTTGGGGCAGAACGTCAACGCCTATCACGGCACGGCCCGGGAGGGTGGCGAATGGGGCCTTGGCGACCTGCTGCGCGCGCTCGCGCGACTGCCGGGACTGGAGCGGCTGCGCTACACGACATCGCACCCGCGCGACGTCGATGACGAGTTGATCGCTGCGCACCGCGACATCGTGCAAGTGATGCCGTTCCTGCACCTGCCAGTGCAAAGCGGCTCCGACCGAATTCTGGCGGCGATGAACCGCCGCCACACCGCGGACGATTACCGCCGCACGGTCCGGAAATTGCGGCAGGCCCGTCCGGACCTTGCCTTGTCGTCGGATTTTATCGTTGGCTATCCGGGAGAAAGCGATTTGGATTTCCGTGCCACGCTCGATCTCGTCGTCGAGATCGGGTTTGCCCAGTCCTTCTCGTTCAAATATTCGCCGCGGCCGGGGACGCCGGCGGCAAGCGAAAAGCAGCTGCCCGACGCGGTGAAGGCCGAGCGCCTGGCCGAATTGCAGGCGCTGCTGCAACAGCAGCAACGGGCGTTCAATGCCGCCGCGATCGGCACGGCGATGCCGGTGCTGTTCGAGAAGCCGGGCCGACATAAAGGGCAACTGGTCGGACGCAGCCCCTACCTGCAGCCGATCCACGCGGACGCCCCGCCTGAAATGATCGGCGAGATCGTGTCGGTGAACATCGTGGGGGTGACGTCAAACAGCCTCTCGGGGATCGTCGCTGGTCTCGACGAGGCGGCGCAATGAGCGCGTCACCGACCGCCATTGCCGACGCGCCCGGCGAGCGCAGCCAGCTTGAATTTGACGACAATCTGCTGTTGCCGCTGCTCTACGGCGAGCGCGACGCGCATCTCGACCAGATCGAGCGGCAGCTCGGGGTGGCGCTGGTGCCGCGCGGCAATCGGCTCGTGATCTCCGGCTCGGCCTCCGCGACCGAGATCGCTCATCTCGCGCTTACTAACCTTTACGAACGTTTGAAGCACGGCGACGAGGTGGATGTCGCGGCGGTCGATGCGGCGCTGCGCTTCGCGCAAGCGGAGCGCGACGACAAAAACCTGAGCCTGTGGCGCGAGGATGTCGGCTTCCGCACCCGGAAGCGGCGGATCGCCGCGCGCTCCGCGGCGCAGGCGCTCTACGTCAAGGCGATGCGCGAGCACGAGCTGGTGTTCGGGCTGGGGCCCGCGGGCACCGGCAAGACCTACCTCGCGGTCGCCGCCGCGGTCGATCTCTTGATGACCGGGCGGGTCGAGCGCATCATCCTGTCGCGGCCGGCTGTCGAGGCCGGCGAGCGGCTCGGCTTCCTGCCGGGCGATCTGCGCGAGAAGGTCGATCCCTATTTACGGCCGCTGTTCGACGCGCTCAACGACATGCTGCCGGCGGATCAGATCGCCAAGCGCATGGGCACCGGCGAGATCGAGGTCGCGCCGCTCGCCTTCATGCGCGGCCGCACCCTGGCGCGCGCCTTCGTCATCCTCGACGAGGCGCAGAACACGACGCCGATGCAGATGAAAATGTTCCTGACCCGGATCGGCGAGGGGTCGCGCATGGTGGTGACCGGCGATCCGAGCCAGGTCGACCTGCCGCCGCAGACGAAGTCCGGTCTTGCCGATGCGCTCGAGGCGGTGGCGGGGGTCGGGGGTATATCGGTCGTGCGATTTGCCGAGAAGGATGTGGTTCGCCACCCGCTTGTCGCGAAAATCGTCGGCGCCTACGAGGCGCGCGACAAGAAAGCGAAGCGATGATCGAAGCCGGTGAGCTGACGGTTGAGGTAGCGGCGCACTGCCCTGCTTGGCAGCGCGAATGTCCCGATGCTGAGTCATTGGCCAGTGCCGCGGCGCGGCTTGCCTTGCGGCGCGAAGAGGCACCGGTCGGCTCGGTGGTCGACATCACCCTTGCCGACGACGAGACGCAACGCGCGTTGAACCGTACCTGGCGCGGCAAGGATGCCCCGACCAACGTGTTGGCCTTCCCCGCCGCCGATCCAACGAGCCCGGCGCCGCCTGGCGCACCGCTGCTGCTCGGCGATGTTGTGCTGGCCTTCGAGACGGTGAGCCGGGAAGCCGTCGAGCAGCAAAAGCCGCTCGCCGACCATTTGCGCCACCTGGTCGTGCACGGCGTGCTGCACCTGCTCGGCCACGATCACATCGACGACCGCGATGCGGCGGCGATGGAAGCAAGGGAAATCGCAATATTAGCCGAGTTGGGGGTGCCGAACCCCTATCGCGACACCATCTGAGACAAAACCCGGATTTCATACCCGATGAGCGAAACCGAGCCGCCAAGTATTGACGGCCATCCCGAACACCACGGGTCTGTCGGACGCCTGCGTCATTTGTTACGGGCGCTGTGGCGGACGCGGGACACCCGCGAGGCGATCGACGAGATGATCGCCGCGCCCAGCGTTCCCGACGAGGAAAGCCCGATCACAGCGCAGGAGCGCGTCCTGATCGGCAATGTGCTGAAGGTCCACGACCGCAACGCGGCCGACATCATGGTGCCGCGCGTCGACATCGTCGCGTTCGACATCGAGCGACCCTTCAGTGAGCTCGTCAAGCTGTTGATCGAGCATGGTCACTCGCGGGTGCCAGTATATCGCGAGACGCTCGACGACGTGATCGGCTTCGTCCATGTCAAGGACGTGCTGGCGCCGGTAGCCGACCGCCGCCCGGCGAAACTCGCGTCGATGATCCGCAAGGTGCTGGTGGTGGCGCCTTCGCTGCCGGTGTTCGACCTGCTGGTGCAGATGCGCCAGTCACGCACCCATATCGCGATGGTCGTCGACGAGTTCGGCGGCATTGATGGGTTGGTGACGATCGAGGACGTGATCGAGGAGATCGTCGGCGATATCGAGGACGAGCACGATGTCGATGAGACCCCGACGCTGATCGAACGACCCGACGGCAGCATCATCGCCGACGCGCGGCTGCCGATCGAGACATTTGAGGAGCAACACGGCACTCCGCTGCGCCATAACGGCGATCACGAGGACGTCGACACGCTCGGCGGGCTGGTATTCACGCTTGCCGGCCGCGTGCCGCGCCGTGGCGAGGTAATCCCCCACCCCGGCGGTCTCGAATTCGAGGTGCTCGACGCCGACCCGCGGCGGATCAAGCGCTTGCGCGTACGTGGGCTGCCGCCGCTCGCCGGCGGCGAGAGCAAAGGCCTCGCCAGTGCCTGAGACGACGCTGCTGCGCGCTCCGCCTGGCGCGCGCATGGCGACACCGTTGTGCCGCATAGCGCAGGAAATGGCCGCGCAGCAGGGGTGGCGGCGCTACGGCATCGCCTTTGTGCTCGGCGCGCTGATGGCGGCGGGCCTGCCGCCGGTCGATCTGACCCCGCTCGTCTTCGCAACAATCCCGCTTTATTTGTGGCTCGACGACGGCAGCAAGACGCCCGGCGCCTCCGGGCGGCTCGCATATACTTTTGCACTCGGGCATTTCACCGTCGGGCTTTACTGGATCGCCGCGGCGCTTTTTGTCGATATCGGGCGGTACTGGCCGGTCCTGCCGTTCGGCCTATTCGGCATGCCGATCGTGCTCGCGACCTTTGTGGGCGTCTGTCTGTATGTCGCGGCGGTTGCACGGCAGCGCTTCCAGCTGACCGGTCTGGCCTGGGTATGTCTGTTCACCGTGGCGTGGAGCGCCTCCGAGTGGCTGCGTGGCCATCTCTTTACCGGATTTCCGTGGAACCTGACCGGGTATGTCTGGGCCGGCGGGTTCCCGGGCGCGCTGGCGATGCTGCAAAGCACCAGTTGGTTCGGCGTCTACGGACTCAGTTTCGTGACCGTGTTGGCCGCGGCGCTGCTGTCGCTGCTCGGCGCGACGTCGCTGAGCCCGGTCGGGCCCTGGCGCCGTTCGCTGCCTGCGATCGCAACGGCAATCCTGATCGCCGTTCCCGCCGGCGCCGGCACGCTCCAGCTCCATCTGGCGCCAACCGTCGAGACCGGAATTTGGCTGCGTCTGGTGCAGCCGTCGATCGCCGAGAGCGCGAAATGGGATCCCGCCGCGGCGGAAGCCAATTTTCGCCGCCTCATCGAGCTGAGCAGCGCACCGGTCACCCACCCGCTGACCGCCGTGATCTGGCCCGAGGCGGCCGCCACGTTCTTTCTCGGGCGCGACGCCGAGCACCGGCAGGCGATCGCCGAGGTCGCGCCGAAGAATGGCTATGTGATCACCGGCGCACTGCGCGGCGCGCCCGCCTCCGGGCCGGTCGACCAAGTTTGGAACAGTATTGAGGTCGTCGACCCCGGGGCCAAAATCATCGCCCGATACGACAAGGCGCATCTCGTGCCGTTCGGCGAATACATGCCGCTGAGCGATGTGTTGCCTTTCAAGAAACTCACGCCGGGCGCGATCGACCTCAGTGCCGGTCCCGGGCCCCAGACCTTGACCCTCGACCACCTGCCCCCGTTCTCGCCGCTGATCTGCTATGAGGCGATCTTCCCCAATGCGGTGCTCGACAAGGACGACCGCCCGGCATGGCTGCTCAATGTCTCGAACGATGCGTGGTACGGCCGATCGGCGGGGCCCTACCAGCATTTCGCGATGGCCCGTACCCGGGCGGTCGAGGAAGGGCTGCCACTGGTGCGCGTCGCCAATAACGGCATCACCGGCGTCATCGACGCCGAGGGCCGCGTACTCGCGCATACCAGTCTCGATGCGATCGGCTATGACGACGTGACGCTACCGGCCGCCGGCCGGCTGACGCCGTATTTCTATCTGGGGGACTGGATCTTCTTCGGAATGCTCGCCGTCGCGACGATCGTCGGCCTCGCGCCGGCCTGGAAGCGCCCTGCCCCATAGTCGATACGCTCAACATACGGTTGCATGACACAAGTTATTGACTGCCTACAATCGTATGCACTATCAAGCCTGCCTTTAGTCAGGCGGGCATACCTAAATGGCAAATACGAGGGTTCCGCGGCGACCCGGGCGCCGCAAGACCGATCGGCCGAACCCGATCGATGTTCATGTCGGCACACGCGTGCGGCTGCGCCGCAATATGCTGGGCCTCAGCCAGGAAAAGCTCGGCGAGGCGATCGGCCTTACCTTTCAGCAGGTGCAGAAATATGAGCGCGGCGCCAACCGCATCGGAGCCAGCCGGCTCTTGGAGCTGAGCCGAGTGCTGGACGTGCCGGTGTCTTTCTTTTACGACGAAACCGATCCGGTGCGCGCCCCCGCGATCCCGTCTGGGTTCGAAGAATCGCCGCAGGACGGCTTCGACAACGACCCGCTGCGCAAGCGCGAGACGCTTGAACTGGTCGACGCCTATTACGACATTCAAGACGCCGCGACGCGCCGTCGCCTGTTCGACCTCGCGAAGGCGCTCGTGGCCGCCGCCGAACCGGATTAGTCCCGACGGTCGCGCGCGGGCGGCGTCAAGTTCGGGCTTGACGGCCGCGACACGACATTCGACAACCACGCGCTGACGCCGGATCGCAGCGTCCGGCAGACCATGGGGGAATGTGCCTTGATGAAGCGCGATTTTGTGTTTACCAGCGAGTCGGTGTCCGAAGGTCATCCGGACAAGATTTGCGATCGCATCTCGGACGCCATCGTTGACACCTACCTCACCGCCGAACCCCAGGCGCGCTGTGGCGTTGAGACCTTGGTCACGACAAACCGGGTCGTGCTCGCCGGCGAAACCCGCGGCCCTGCGTCGATCACGGCTGACCAGCTCATTGAAGTCGCGCGCAAGGCGATCCGCGAGATCGGCTATGAGCAGGACAATTTCCATTGGCAGCGAGCGACCGTGAAGTGCCACATCCATAACCAATCGGCCGATATCGCCCAAGGCGTCGATATGTCCGGCAACAAGGACGAGGGCGCCGGCGACCAGGGCATGATGTTCGGCTTCGCCTGCAACCACACGCCGGCGCTGATGCCGGCCCCGATCTACTATTCGCACAAGATCCTGCGCGCGCTATCGGAGGCGCGCCACGCGGGCAAGACCCCCGACCTCGGGCCCGACTCGAAGAGCCAAGTGACGCTGCAATACGTCGACGGCAAGCCGGTGCGGGCCACCAAGGTCGTTGTCTCGGTCCAGCATTCTGAGCGCGTCGATCAACGCGATGTGCGCGAAATCGTCCGCCCGTTCGTGTTCGCCGCGCTGCCCGAGGGCTGGATGTGTGACGAGGACAATTTCCTCGTCAACCCGACCGGCCGGTTTGTCATCGGTGGCCCGCACGGCGATGCCGGTGTCACCGGCCGCAAGATCATCGTCGACACCTATGGCGGCTACGCGCCGCATGGCGGCGGCGCTTTCTCCGGCAAAGACCCGACCAAGGTCGACCGCTCAGGTGCTTACGCTGCGCGCTATCTCGCCAAGAACGTCGTCTCAGCCGGCCTTGCCGATTTCTGCACAATCCAAGTTGCCTATGCGATCGGCGTCGCCAAGCCACTGTCGTTCTACGTCGATACAGGCGATGCGGTCGACGAGGCGAAGCTCGGCCAAGTGCTGCAAGAGATGATGGATTTGTCGCCGCGCGGCATCCGCACCCATCTCGGCCTCAACAAGCCGATCTACACGCCGACCTCGTCCTATGGTCATTTCGGCCGCGACCCCGAGCCGTCGGGGGCGTTCTCGTGGGAGCGCACCGATCTTGCCGACGAGCTCCGCCGCGCGTTCTGAGGACTTGGCGGAAGCATCGCATCGCCGCGAGCTGTTTTACGGCCGACGCCGCGGACGGCCGCTGCGTGCCGGCCAGCGCGAGCGGCAATCGAGCCTGCTGCCGCGCGTCTCGTTCACCATGCCGGAGGACGGCCGACTCGATCCCGCCAGCCTATTCCCCGCGCCGCCGCGCGACATATGGCTGGAAATCGGCTTCGGCGGTGGTGAGCATCTCGCCGCCCAGGCTGAAACCCATCCCTGCATCGGCTTTATCGGCTGCGAGGTCTTCGAGAACGGCGTCGCCAAGCTGCTCGGCGAGATCGATCGCCGCGGTCTTGCCAATGTGCGCATCTACCCGAATGACGCGCGCCCGCTGCTAGCGGCGTTGGCGCCGCAATCGGTCGGTCGCGTGTTCATCCTGTTTCCCGACCCGTGGCCCAAGGCGCGGCATCATAAGCGCCGCCTTGTCGCGCCGGTGACGCTCGACCGCCTCGCCGAGATCATGACCGAGGGCGCCGAGTTGCGTCTCGCAACCGATGACCTCGGTTATCTCGGCTGGATGCTGGAGCACACCACCAATCACCCATCATTTTTTTGGACGGCCCGCCGTCCCGCCGACTGGCGCGACCGGCCCGAGGATTGGCCGGCGACGCGCTACGAACTAAAGGCTCACAAGGAGGGTCGAACTCCCGCCTTTCTGAGCTTTCTCCGAAAGGCGCGGCGAATTGCCTAAAGCCTCGTCTTTTCATCTCTGGCTTTAATCCGCGCTCATGTCTCATGCGACACGTCGCGCGTTTTCACTGATCCTGACCCTGGCCCTTCCCGTGGCGGTGAGCGGCTGCGACAATTTCAACGCCGCCATCGGATCGCTGTTCGGACCGCCGGCACGCCCAGTGGCGACGTTCGTGCCGCCCACACCGCCGCCGCAACCGCAGCTTGCCGACGAAGTCATCGTCTACAAGAGCAAGCGGGTCCTGGAACTGAAGAGCCGCGGCAAGACCTTCGCATCATTTCCGATCGCGCTCGGCGAGCATTCGCGCGGCCCGAAACGGCGGCAAGGCGACGGCCGCACACCGGAGGGCATCTATCGCATCGACGGACGGTCGATGAGGACGCGATGGTCGCGCGAGCTACATATCTCCTACCCCGACGCGGAAGACCGCGCGCAGGCGGCACGCGAACATGTCTCCCCGGGCGGCGACATCTATATCCACGGCATGCCGGCCAATTACGGGCCCTACGACCCGCCGCTGTGGGTCAAGGACTGGACCGAGGGGTGCATCGCAGTCGGCAACGCGGCGATCGTCAAGATCTGGGACGCGGTGCCCGATGGCACGCCGATCGATATCTTGCCCTAGGCGCCGCGAGATGCGGAAATGGTCGGCAACATCCTTGCTTTGCGAGAGCATTTGCCTATATATGCCCCAACAACAAAGTCCCATAATTGAAGTTTGCTGAGTGGGCCGGCGGCCCACTTTTTATTTGCGCATCAAACAGGACGAAGGTTTGCCGAGCACCGCGCCGAAGACCGCTGGCGACATCGCGCCACTCATCGAGCCCTCGCTCGAAGCAATGGGTTATCGCCTGGTGCGCGTCGCGTTTCTTGGCGCCCGCCGCGCCACACTGCAGGTCATGGCCGAGCGGCTCGACGACTCGCCGATGACGGTCGACGATTGCACCGAGATCAGCCGATCAGTGTCGGCGCTGCTCGACGTTGCCGACCCGATCGAAGGCGCGTACATGCTCGAGGTAAGCTCGCCCGGTCTCGACCGGCCGCTGACCCGACCCGAGGATTACGACCGCTTCGCCGGCTTCGAGGTGAGGATCGAGCTGGCTCAGCCGCTCGACGGCCGCAGGCGGTTTCGCGGTCGGCTGCTCGGCCGCACTGGCGGCGAGGTCCGCCTGCGCGCCGAGACCGGCGAAGTCGCCTTGCCGCTCGGCGACATCGCCAAAGCCAAGCTGGTCATCACCGACGATTTGCTCAAATCCCACGCCAACCCGCTTCACTGAGGCATCGGACACCGATGGAAAGCACCCTCACCTACGCCCGTCCCGAACTCCTGCAGGTCGCCGACACCGTCGCGCGCGACAAGGGCATCGACAAGGACGAAGTCCTCGAAGCGATGGAGCAGGCGATCCAGAAGGCCGGCCGATCGAAATACGGTCAGGAATACGACATCCGCGCCGAGATCGATCGCCGCACCGGCGAAATCCGCCTGTTGCGCTTTCGCGAGGTGGTCGATGTCGTCGAAAACGAGGCGACCCACATTCCGCTGGCCGCGGCGAAGCGGCTGAACGCCGAGGCCGAGGTCGGTGATTTTATTACCGATCCGCTACCGCCTATCGATTTTGGCCGGATCGCCGCGCAGACCGCGAAGCAGGTCATCGTCCAGAAGGTCCGTGACGCCGAGCGGCAGCGCCAATACAACGAGTTCAAGGATCGCGTCGGCGAGATCGTCAACGGCCTGGTGAAGCGCGTCGAGTTCGGCAATGTTGTGGTCGATCTTGGCCGCGCGGAGGCGATGCTGCGCCGGGACGAACTGCTGCCGCGCGAGAGCTTCCGCCAGGGCGAACGGGTGCGCGCCTATATCTACGACGTGCGCCAAGAGCCGCGCGGCCCGCAAATCTTCCTGTCGCGGACGCATCCGCAATACATGGCCAAGCTATTCGCTCAGGAAGTGCCGGAGATTTACGACGGCATCATCGAAATCCGTGCGGTTGCGCGCGACCCCGGCAGCCGCGCCAAGATCGCCGTCATCTCGCGCGACAGCAGCATCGACCCCGTCGGCGCCTGCGTCGGCATGCGCGGCAGCCGTGTCCAGGCCGTGGTTGGCGAACTACAAGGCGAGAAAATCGACATCATCCCCTGGTCGCAGGACCCGGCGACGTTTGTCGTCAATGCGCTCGCCCCGGCCGAGGTCACCAAAGTGGTCATGGACGAGGAGCAGCGTCGTATCGAGGTCATCGTTCCCGACGACCAGCTCAGCCTGGCCATCGGTCGGCGCGGCCAAAATGTCCGGCTCGCCTCGCAGCTGACCGGCTGGGATATCGACATCCTGACCGAAGCCGAGGAGAGCGAGCGCCGCACCGAGGAGTTCCGCGTCCGCAGCCAGCTCTTCATCGACGCGCTCGACATCGACGACGTGATCGCCCACCTACTGGTCACCGAGGGGTTCAGTACCCTGGAAGAGGTCGCGTACGTTGCCACCTCGGACCTCGCGGGGATCGAGGGTTTCGACGAGGATATCGCCAACGAGCTACAGGCGCGTGCCCGTGCCGCGCTGGAACGGCGTGACGAAGAGTATGTCGCGCGCTACCACGAGCTCGGCGTTACCGACGAACTCGCCTCGCTCGACGGCCTAACCCCCGGCATGCTGGTGACACTCGGCGAAAAGGGCATCAAGACGCTCGACGATTTCGCCGATCTGGCGGGCGACGAGCTGATCGAAATCCTCGCCGCGTCGGACAAAGGTGGGGTCGAGCTCGAACCGGAAGCCGCGAATGATATGATCATGGCGACACGGCGGCATCTCGGCTGGTTCGGCGAGGACGACGTCGAAGCGCCAGCGGAGAAGGAGTAGAAGCGACGAGCGCCGCCACAAAGCTCGCGCGGTACGCCGTCGATAGGTCGGAGACCGGGCCGCAACGGCGCTGCATCGTCACTGGCGAAAGCCACGATCGTGCGCAGCTGTTGCGGTTTGTGGTCGGCCCGGACGGCACGATTACGCCCGATGTCGACGCGCGTTTACCCGGACGGGGTTTGTGGTTGTTGCCCCGCAGAGATATAGTGGAAAAGGCGGTAGCGAAGCGCGCGTTCGCGCGTGCGGCGCGGCGGCCGGTGGTAGCACCGGCGCAGCTTGCCGACCGTTGCGAAGCTCTGCTGGCACGGCGCTGTTGCGACGGGCTGGGGCTCGCCCGCCGAGCTGGACTGGCGGTAGCGGGCTACGAGCGGGTGAACGAAGCGGTACGCCGCGGCAACGCGGCGTTGTTGCTATT
>JASHUW010000625.1 GCA_030039815.1 Alphaproteobacteria bacterium | reverse complement strand
CCGCGCCTTCATGAGGAACTGGCCTGCGACGCCGGCGCCGGTCATGGCGCCAGCGACAATCCGGCGGTTCGCTTTACCAAGGTGCACGACGCCTACACGCTGACCTCCAGGGGAGAGCCGCTCCTCGCCGGCGCCGGCGGCGCGGATGGCGCGGTCCTCATCGTCCGCGACCCGCGCGACGTCGCCCCTTCGCTCGCCCACCACCATGACATGTCGATCGACGAGGCGATCGCGTTCATGGCCACGCCGCAGGCCGTGTTCCCCAACAATCGCCGCACGACGCACTTGCACCAGCGCCTGCTCGCCTGGCACCTGCATGCCGCGAGTTGGCTGAGGCAAAGCGATATTCCGGTGCACCTTGTGCGCTACGAGGACATGCTGAGCGATACGCCGGTCGTGTTGCGGCGCGTGGCGGCGTTCGCCGGGCTCGACGCGACCGACGAGGCCGTCGACCGCGCCGTGCGCTTCTCTCGGTTCGCGGAATTGCAGCGGCAGGAACATGAAGAAGGCTTTCGCGAAATACCCTTGCCCCTGCAACATCGGGTGTTCTTTCGCCGCGGCGACGCGGGCGCCTGGCGAGACGAGTTGACGGCCGAACAGGTGGCGCGCATTGAGGCAGCTCAGGGGCCGATGATGCGCCGCCTCGGCTACGCACTCGCGGCAGTGGGCGAACCCGTGGGCATGTGAAGGGAGAAGCCGGATGATGGTGCGCCGCGACGGCGATTGGCTCAGCGCCACGGTCGGCGAGGAGCTGGTGATGATGAGCCCTGAGCGGGGCGATTATCTCGGCCTCACCGCCGTTGGCAGGCGCATCTGGGAGCTGATCGAGGAGCCCCGCGATCTTGCCGAGATTTGCGCGCAGCTAGAGAGCGAATTCGACGTGGCGCCGGAGACCTGCCGCGCCGAGGTCGAGGAATTCCTCGCCGAGCTGGCCGCGCAGGGCGCGGTTGTCTTGGATCCAGCGCCGGCGACGTAAGCCCCAAGGGTCAGGCGTTGCCGCCTTCTATCCAGCGGATAAAGCGGCCGAAATGGACGCCGCGATAGAACACGGTCTTGTAGTCGACATAGCGCCGCAGCGCCTCGTCATCATTCTTCGGCCAGTCGTCGACCAGCCGTTTGAGCCGCGGCACATCGAGCAGGCGGCGCGCCAACGGCGAGGCTTCGAAGCGTTCCACCTCGGCGGCGATGTCCTGCCGCCGAACATCCAGACGACGAAACCACGCGCCGCCCTGCGCGCCGCGCCGCCGCTCGTCGAGAATCTCGCGCGGCAGGCGGTCGGCGAACACCTGGCGGGCGAACCAGCGGGATACCCCATCGCGCCGGTACACGGTCTCGGGAACGGACAGCGCGAATTCGAGCAGCCGACGGTCGGCATGCGGGTCGCGCTGCTGAAAGCCGTATTTCTCCTCCAGTAGGCACACGAAGTCTCGCCCCACTTGGTTGTAGTCGAAGTTTTGCGCTGCGCGATGGCGCCGCGCCGTTCTGCGGCTTCGGTAAAACCACGGATCGAAGCCGACCTCACGCCAATGACGGGGCAGGTCGTATTCCGCGATAGCCGCCGGGTTCAGCGGGCTGAACTGCGCAACGCTGTACGGGTCGCGGCCGCGCAACCGGTGCACGGCCCGGTGCACCGTGGCTGGCATGTTGGCAAGCACGATGCGCGACAGAAACGTGTGGGATAGCCCCTGATTGTATTGAGCGGCGACCGTCCTCAGTTCACGCCCGAACCGGCGCCATTCGCCGCCGCGCAGCAAAGCCCACAGAAAGTCCTCGCCGGGCCAGGTCAGCCCGACATTGCCGTGCATGCCGGTAACCAGCACCTTGTGTCCAGCGTTTGCCACGGCGTCGAACAGATAGGCGAACCAGCCGAGGTTTGGGCCGGCCTGGATCGCAAAGCCCATCTCGGCGAAGTGGCGGGTGGCGTCCTCCTCGAGCGGGTGCGGCGCCTGCGGCATCAACAGGCGAACATCGAGCTGCGGATAAAGGCGCGCGAGGGCTTGCACTTTGTCGGTCTCGTCCTGGTAGGCGCGCGGACGGGGGTCGCTCACGCAGCCCGGCGGCGGCACCAGGGTGTAGCAGGCGATGCGCTCGCTCCGCCCGAGCCGCGCCGCGGTGGCGGCGACTGCACTGGAATCGAGCCCGCCGCTCACCGTCACCGCGAATTCCTGCTGACCGTCGGTGACAGCGACGACGGCTTGGTCGAACAGTTCGCGCGCCCGTTCGACATAATCTTCATCGCGCCGGTAGGGCGGCGGGGCGTCCAGATCGGGCGACCAGTAATGCCGGTGGCGTGCGCCGGCTCCATCCAGGGTCACCATCGTCCGGCTCGGCACGCGTTCGACGCCACGATAAAATGTGCGGCGTGTCTCCCGCACATTGACCGCCATGTAGTTGGCGAGCGCAATCTCGTCGATCTCGCGCGGCACGAACGGCAAGGACAGCAGCGCGACCAGTGTCGTGGCAAATGCTAAGATACTGCTATCGCGCCAGAAAAACAGCGTGTGGTTGTATCCCAGGCAGTCCCGCCCGAGGGTCAAGGCGCGGCGCGGCGCGTCCCATGACGCGAAGACAAAATCGCCGACGCAGCGCGCCACGCCCTCGTCGCCCCATTTCTCGATCAAGCGCATCAACAGCTGCGCATCGGGGAGGCGAGCCAGCTCGGGATTCGGGATCTGCAGCGCGGCGCCAAGCTCGGCGCGATTGTCGAGGCGACAAAGGCAGATGGACAGGGTGTCTGGCGACCGTGCAATCGGCGTGGCGGGGCCGGGGTCGCCACCCGCATCGGAGCGATGGACAAACATCGCGCCAGGTGAGCGGCGGGTCTGCGTGCGTCCTTTCCGCTGCGCCGAAAGCGCGCGAATCAACCGGTCTTCGAGATCCGCACCAAGGGGGGCGCCGTCAAAGCTGACGACACCGGCGAATGCAGCCATTTATGACCGTGGATACGGTTCGAGAATATGCCGGAACACTACTTCCTCGGCTGCCGCTGCTACGACGACAGTCCATGGGGGCCGTCGTGGTTGGCCATGCAATCATTGCGTGTAGTATGCCGGTCCGCCAGCAGGACCCGCGGCGTTTGCCACTTCCGACGCAGGGGCGCGACGGGCGTGTCGTCATTCGCTTCGGGCACAGCCTCGTTGCGGTCGCGCGGTTGGTCCATCATCCACCCCCAAGGATGAGTCAATTCTAGGCAATAAAACTCAGGCCGACAAGAAACCACTAACGCTGCGGCGAGTCCGCAAATTCTTGAACACGTCTTCGTTGCTATGGCGAATAGCTGCTTTAGCGACTAGGATTGTGTTTGTGGAGGCGCCCGGCACGGCGGCGTCAGGGGATGTCGCGACATGCACTGGGAGGCTCGCGTCGGATTTGAGCACAGCCAAGCCGCGGTGGAGATGGCGCGGCGCGGGGTGCAGTCTGATCCGTCCAAGCCGGGTAATTGGGCGATCCTCAGCTGCGCCTTGCGACACCTCGGCGATTTCGAGGGGGCGACGGACTGCCTGCGCGAGGCGGTCATCACGACGCCGAAATCGGTGGACTTGCGCCTCCGGCTGGTTGAGGTGCTGATTGCATTGGATCGTTGCGAGGAGGCGTTGCCGCACGCCGAAGCCGCGCTCGAACTGGCGCCGGGCGACCCGACGGCGATGACCTTGTTCCTCGACCTGCTGCTGATGAGCCGTCTGAACGACCGGTTGGACATGAAGGCGGTCGCCGCGTTTGCCGGAAGGAACCCTCATTTGATGGGGGTGCATGTCCGCTCGCTCGAGCCGGCGGCCAAGGTGCAGTGGTGCGAAGCGGTGCTCGCCGAGAACCCGGGCCATGCCTACGCGCGCTATCTCAAGGCCATGGCCCTCGTCGCGCTTGGCCATATCGAAGAGGCGTGTGCGCTGATTTCCGTGACGCGGCTGGTGGAGACCCTGCAGCTGGAGGCGCCGGAAGGGTATCCCGACGACGAGACCTTCCGTGCCGAACTCGCGCGTGAGATACGGTCAAACCCGACATTGCGTCGCGACCCCGAATCCAAGACCACGCGTGGCGGCTGGCAGACGCAGGTGCTGCGCCAGCCGGGCGCTGTCGCGATCGAGGCCCTCGTGGGTCAAATCCATAAAGCGGTCGATGCTTACGATGCGCGCCTTGCGGCCGCGGGCGACGCATTCGCCCGCACTCGGCCGAAGCGCGCTCGCCTCCATACCTGGGCGATCATTTATGACGGCGTCGGGAAGCAAATGCCGCACATGCATCCCGCCGGTTGGATCACCGGGGTCTATTACGTCTCGAGCCCGCGCGCGCCGGGGGAAAACGCCTATCGCGGCCCGATTGTTCTCGGCGTCGATAGGCCGATCAATGGCTGCTCCACGTTTCCCTGGGAAACGCGCGAAATCGAGCCGGTACCGGGGCGCTTGGTGATCTTCCCGTCGCACGTGCCGCACGCGACGATCCCGCCGGGCGGTGCCGATGGCGAGCGGATTTGCGTCGTTTTCGATGTCGTCGATACGGCCGCGGCATAGCCGCGAAGGTGAGCCAAAAGTAACCATAGATTGTATACCAAACCCCCTTGTCGCGGGTCTCGGCGTCTGCCAAACTGGTGCAACCACAAGTTGACATTAAATTGTAACCAGTTGGAGGGGAGCGTCGGCGATGACTCAGCCTTTCATCGGTCAGGTTCAGCCGTTCGCGTTCAACTTTGCGCCGCGCTACTGGGCGCTGTGCAACGGGCAGACGATGTCGATCCAGCAGAACCAGGCGCTGTTCTCGCTCCTCGGGACGTTTTATGGCGGAAACGGCACGACCACGTTTCAGCTGCCGGATCTGCGCAGCCGCGTTCCGATGCACGCCGGCAACGCCCCGGGCGGCGGGCAATACAACATCGGCCAGACGGGCGGCACGGAGAACGTGTCGCTCAACACAACCAACACGCCGGCGCATACCCACCGCTTCGTGGGGGGCTCGGCCCAGGCTAGCGCTCTCGAGCCCTCGGCGGGCGCTCTGCTGGGCGCGGTGGTGAACGATCGGCCGGGGCAGAACCCGGACCCCTATTACGCGCCGGACACCTCGCCGCTTCAGCCGCTGAACCCGGCCTCGCTCAACACGCTAGGCGGCAACCAGCCGCATACGAACATCCAGCCCTACCTGACGATCAACTGGTGCATCGCGCTGAACGGCATCTATCCGTCGCGCAACTAGCGGCGCCGACTGCAACCCGCTGGAACCGGAGGCTTCCGATGTCTACCCCGTATGTAGGTCAGATCATGATGTTCGGCGGCAGTTTCGCGCCGAGCGGTTATGCCTTCTGCAATGGCCAGACGGTCCCGATCAACCAGAACCCTACCCTGTACGCGCTGATCGGGACGACGTATGGCGGCAACGGCACGACGACGTTCAACCTGCCCGATTTGCAATCGCGGCTGCCGGTCCATCAGGGGCAGGGGACTGGGCTTTCGAACTATGTGATCGGACAAGCCGCCGGCACGGAGCAGGTGACGCTGACGAGCTCCAATATGCCGCAGCATAGCCACGCCCTCAACGCAACCACGACGCAGTCCAACTCTCCCACGATCGGCGCGAGCGTCATTCCCGGCGCTGTTGGGTCCACCCTGCACTTCTACCTGACGCAGGGAAGCGGGCCAGCGCCGGTCCTCTACCAAATGGCCGGCGGCGCCTGCACGCCCGCAGGCAACAACTTGCCTCATGCGAACCTGATGCCGAGCTTGTGCATCACCTTCGTGATCGCCCTCCAGGGCGTCTATCCGAGTCAGAACTAACGGAGGACGAAATGGCACAAGCATTCGTCGGCGAAATCCGCTGCTTCGGCTTCAATTTCGCTCCGTATAACTGGGCGCAATGCAATGGGCAGCTGATGGCGATTTCGCAAAACGCCGCCTTGTTCTCCATTCTGGGAACGTATTATGGCGGTAACGGCACCTCAACCTTTGGGCTCCCCAATCTGCAGGGCCAGATACCGATGCACTGGGGGACGCCCAACGGGCGGAGCCCGACCAACATTGGCGAAGTGCAAGGGACGTCGGGGGTCACGCTTACCGAGTCGCAGATGCCGCTGCATACCCACACGGTGACCACGGCCGTAAACGCGTCGGGCGGGCAGGCCGAGAGGGGGCCGACACCGGGTCCGACAAGCTATTTGGGGCCGTCGCTGCAGCCCGACTACGTGTGGCTGCCCTCCCCGAACACAGCCAACGCGCAGTTTTCGCCAAAGGCGATTTCGGCCTATCCCGGCCAGGGAAATCCGCACGAGAACATGCAGCCTTATCTCGCGCTCAATTTCTGCGTTTCGCTCTACGGAGTATTCCCGAGCCGGAACTGAGGGTGATGGGCACCGAGCCGCCGCCGGCATTCGAACTGCCGGCGGCGCTTTCGTCTCAGGGGTTCACGCTGCGCCCGGAGACCGACGACGACTTGCCCTTCCTGCGGGCGCTTTATGCTTCGACCCGGGAGCTGGAACTCGCGATCACCGACTGGTCCGCCGATCAGAAGTTCGCGTTCTGCAACAGTCAGTTCGACGCTCAACGGCATCACTACCGCACCTACATTCAGAATTGCCGGTTCGATGTCCTGGAGTACCGGGGCGAGCGGGTCGGCCGGCTCTATCTCGAACCCCGTCTCACGCAGCTCAATATTGTCGACATTGCCTTGATGCCGGCGTGGCGTGGCAAGGGGATCGGCACGACCATTATCGAAGCGGTGAAGCAGGCGGCGCGGCAGAGCGGCCGCGGCGTGTGCATTTTCGTCGAACAATTCAACCCGGCACTGCGGCTCTATCGCCGCCTCGGCTTCAGCGAAGTTCGCGACGACGGCCCGTATTTCGAAATGGAATGGGTTCCGCCGGCCGCGGTCAATTGAAGACCGCCTGGTATTGATAGCCGCGCTCATCCTTGCCGATCGTCACCAGAAAGATCGGCAGTTCACCCATTTCCTCGTGCTTCAGGAGATGGATGCGCTGCACCAGAACCACGTCGCTCGGTCCGACGAAGATCAGCGAGAACGGGTCACGCCGGTCGGGGTTGCCGCCATGCTTCGGCAGCGGTTCGGCCTCATGCAGGGTCAGCGAGATCGGCGCGATGTCAGGATAGGTGATCGTGAAGACGCTGCCGACGCGCGCCTTGAAGTCTTCGAACATCAACGGCTTATCGCTCATTCGGGACCTGCCTTGTCTTCTTGTGGGATTGGCGCCCGCTTCAGCATCGTCAAAAGCCAGGCGTTGGGGATTGCGTCGATCACCAGATGCACGCGGGCGTCAGCGCCGTCGTTCCTGACGCTATGCGGGTCGGACAGCCGCAAATACCACAGGCTCCCGGGCTCCATGACCACCCGTGTGCGATTGAGCCGGAAATCGACGCCGGGGTTGGATATGACCGGCACATGAAGACGGACCGCATCAAGCTCGGCTGCAAGGTTGTGGTCGCGGTGCTCCTTGATCGCCGAGCCTGCGGCGAGCCGCATGAGCCGAACACATTGCAACTCGCACTCAAGGCCTCGCAGGATCTCCCGAATGTAGGTCGTCCGCGCGAGAAAAGGCGTGTCCTCGAAGGCCTCGGCGCCTGGCGCCGGGTACATCATCATGACGGGGTGTGTCGCGCCGGCGGACGCGCGCAACGGGATGACGCTCCAGTCGCCCTGGTAATTCTCCTCGACAAAATGCCGAAGCCATTCGACGCCGCGCAATCGCTCCAAGTCGTCCCGGAGCCGCGCCGGGTCGAATTGCATCGGTAGGCGAATACGATCGGGAAGTGGCATAAGGGCGGCGCCGGTCAGCACGATGCAAGCCATGTTGCCCGGTTCGCGGCTGCAATGCTATCCCGCTTCCAGGCGGTGGCGATTATCACAACCGGGAGGTGCGCGCATGGGCGGCGGGGGGCTGCATCAGTGATACCGGGACCATTGCCACCCAGCGGTGCGGTTGTGGAACGACTGCGGTCATCCCTGCTGCGCGACGACGCGCTGCAGTCCGCGCTCGCCGGAATCGATGAGGTTGCGGTGTTCGCGGAG
>JASHUW010000624.1 GCA_030039815.1 Alphaproteobacteria bacterium | reverse complement strand
ACAAATCGATCCATATAATAATTCTATCCCTGTTCACAGATTTCCGAGCGTGCGATAGCTATCCAGTGCGGGGGATTTACATATTAACATGCATTAACCCGAGCCGAACTGCCGCCTCGATCTGATCTAACCGACCAACACCCGAATGTCCACAGGAAACAAGGCTGTCGGCGACGGACCGTGAGACCCAAATCTGCGGCGATCCGCAACCGCGATTGCCCCGCGCGGCCGCTGCTTTTTGGCGCGCGACCGGACGGTCGCGGGCCGACCCGATTACGAGCATCGTGCCGCGAGGCATTCCGCGATGAGCCTGGGAATTGTCCCCGCATCGGCGGCACGTCCCGATTTGCATACGCTGGGCTACCCATTATTTGGTACGAATGGCGCGGTCAGAAGCAGATGGCGCGCGTCGAGGATGTAGTTGATGTCGGCGATCAATCGGTTGGGACATGAGCGCAGGATCGCGGTTATTGGCCTCGGTTATGTTGGGCTTCCGGTCGCAGCGTCGTTTGCGCGCGCCGGGATGCGGGTCATCGCGTTCGACATTTCCTGCGAACGCATCGCCGAACTGAAATCCGGCCACGACCGCACGCGCGAGGTCCCACCGGAGGATTTGCGGTCGACGCACCTATGCTTCACCCACGACCCGACCGATCTGCGAGCCGCCGATTTTTTCATCGTCACCGTGCCGACGCCGATCGACCAGGCGCATCGCCCCGACGTGCGCGCGCTGCTCGGCGCATCGCGCACGGTAGGCGGAGCGCTCAAGCGCGGGGATATCGTCGTCTACGAGTCGACAGTCTATCCGGGCGCGACTGAAGAGGACTGCGCGCCAATACTCGAAGACGCCTCGGGACTGGTCTGTGGCCGGGATTTTACGCTCGGCTATTCGCCAGAGCGCATCAACCCCGGTGACCGCGAGCACCGTTTCGAGGTGA
Source organism: Alphaproteobacteria bacterium (assembly GCA_030039815.1). Taxonomy (GTDB): domain Bacteria; phylum Pseudomonadota; class Alphaproteobacteria; order ATCC43930; family CGMCC-115725; genus DATARH01. The sequence goes on along the minus strand of JASHUW010000624.1, from coordinate 2,175 downwards.
TCAAAAAGGTCGTCGCCGCTCAAGATGGCGAGACGCTCGACATCGTCGCCGCGGTGTACGGCTCGGTCATCACGGCGGGCATTCATCGGGCGCCGAGCATCAAGACCGCCGAGGCGGCCAAAGTCATCGAAAACACGCAGCGCGACCTCAACATCGCGTTGATGAACGAGCTGTCCTCGATCTTTCACGAGCTGGACATCGACACCGCGGATGTCCTGGCCGCGGCCGAGACGAAGTGGAATTTCCTCAAATTCTCGCCGGGACTGGTTGGCGGCCACTGCATCGGCGTCGATCCCTACTACCTGACCCATCGAGCGGAGCGGGCCGGCTGCCACCCCCAGCTCATCCTCGCCGGTCGGCAAGTCAATGACGGAGTTGGCGCGCGGGTTGCGCGGCAATGCGTGCGCATGATGCTGCGCCACGACGGCGCCAAAGGGCCCGTCACCATTCTGGGGCTATCCTTCAAGGAAGACGTTCCCGACATCCGCAACAGCAAGGTCGTCGACATCATCCGCGAGCTTAAAGGGTTCGGGGTCGCGGTGCAGGTGCATGACCCGCTCGCCTCGGCCGAGGAGGCGCTGAGCCAATATGGCGTGACCCTGCTGCCGCGCCATGCGCTCGAACCTTCGGACGTGATCATCCTCGCGGTCGCGCACGCGCCCTTCGTCGCGGAAGGCTGGCCGCTGATCAACGGCCTGCTGCGCAACGGGACCGGCGTTGTGCTCGACGTCAAGTCGCGCCTGCCGCGCGCCGAGCGGCCCTCCGGGATCGAATTGTGGCGGCTGTGAGCCCGCTCGACGAATTCCCCGACCGACCGGTTCTGGTCACCGGCGCGGCAGGGTTCATTGGATTTCATCTCGCCGCGCGCCTGCTCGGCGAGGGACGGGCGGTCATCGGCCTCGACAATCTCAACGCCTATTACGATGTCGAGCTGAAGAAAGCACGGCTCGCGCGCTTGCAGGCGCACAACCGGTTCAGCTTTGCCCATCTCGATCTGACCCAGGGACCGGAGCTGCGGGCGTTGGTGGACAAATCGCGCCCGGCGGTCCTCGTCAATCTGGCGGCGCAAGCCGGGGTGCGCTACTCGCTGACCAACCCGCACGCCTATGCCGACGCGAACCTGACCGGCTTCCTCAATATCCTCGAAGCGAGCCGGCATGCCGAGGTGAAGCACCTCGTCTACGCCTCGACCAGCTCGGTCTACGGCGCCAACGCCAAGATGCCGTTTTCGACCGATGATCCGGCCGATCACCCGCTGACGCTCTATGCCGCGACCAAGCGCGCCAACGAGCTGATGGCGCACAGCTATAGCCACTTGTTTGGCATCCCCATGACCGGGTTGCGCTTTTTCACCGTCTACGGGCCATGGGGGCGGCCCGACATGGCGCTGTTCCTGTTCACCAGGGCGATCCTCTCGGGTGAGCCGATCAACCTCTTCGCCGCCGGCGAGCTCGAACGCGACTTCACATATGTCGACGACATCGTCGAAGGCGTGCGCCGGGTCATGGATCGGGCGCCAACGCCGAACCCGAATTGGGACTCCAGCCGCCCCACCCCGGCGGAGAGCAGCGCGCCGTTTCGCCTCTACAATATCGGCGGCGGACAACCGGTGAAGGTGCTGCGCCTAGTCGAGGTTCTCGAAGCGGCGCTTGGACGCAAGGCCGAGAGACGCATCCTGCCGATGCAGCCGGGGGACGTTGTCGCAACCCGCGCCGACACGTCCGCTCTGCAACGCGACACGGGCTTCTCGCCGACCACCTCGATCGAGCGCGGCGTACCCGAATTCGTCCGCTGGTATCGCGAGTTCTACGGCGTTTAACCCTCTCAGTTCATCAATCGTCAAGGATTGGCGCGGCATCATTGCCGCTTCGAGGTGGCAAGACGGCCAGCGATGCGTTTCAGGCTCGGCAAAACAAGGCTCGACCGGAGTGGCGCGACGGCGATCGAATACGCGATGATCGCCTTTTTCATCTCGATCGCCGCCTTCTCGGTGCTCGTCACCATCGGCAGCGACGTATCCAGCGTCTTCTCGCAGATCGCCAACAGCTTCTGAGCGCGGCCGATCGCGCCGCGTCTTGAGGCCGTCACCGAAACGTTCCATGCTCGCCCCGACGCTTGTGCGCGCGACAGCGAGCAGGGAACCCGAGTGATGAGCGATAATGGCTGGCAACCCTC
>JASHUW010000060.1 GCA_030039815.1 Alphaproteobacteria bacterium | reverse complement strand
TGCGCGACGGGCCGCCGCTCGAAACCCCGACCGATCTGCGCCATCACGTGCTGCTGCACGACCAGCAGACCGACCGCGATCCGCTGGCGCCGAGCTGGCCGATGTGGCTCAAGGCGGCCGGCGTCACCGACACGCAGGCGCCGCACGGGCTGAGCTTCAGCGCCAATGTGCTGGCGCTGGAGGCGGCGATCGCCGGGCATGGGGTGACGCTCGCCTACAGCACGACGGCGGCGGCGGACATCGCCGCCGGGCGACTGGTGCGGCTGTTCTCGCTGTCGCTACCCGATACCTTCGCGTACTACATCGCGGCCGCGCCCGCCGCGCTCGAACGCCCCAAGGTCAAGGCCTTCCGCGACTGGCTGCGCAAGGAAGCGGACGAAGGAACTTGATCGCCTCGCCCGGCTCGACCGGGATGCCCGTCCCGGTCGGCGGCTCGGGATGGTCGCCGGCGTAACTAGACGTGCCGTCCGTCGCCGGCGGGGGTGCCGATCATCGCCAGCACCTCGCGCCGCGTCGTGGCATCGGTGCGGAACACGCCGAGCATGCGGCTCGTCACCATGCTGACGCCGGGTTTGTGAACCCCGCGGGTCGTCATGCATTGATGCGCCGCCTCGATGACCACCGCGACGCCCTTGGGACGCAGCACCTGATCGATGGTGTTGGCGATCTCCGCCGTCATCTTTTCCTGGATCTGCAACCGCTTGGCGTAGACCTCGACGAGCCGCGCCAGCTTGGAGATGCCGACGACGCGGTTGTCCGGCAGGTAGGCGACGTGCGCCTTGCCGATGATCGGCGCCAGATGGTGCTCGCAATGCGATTCGAAGCGGATGTCCTTCAACAGGACGATCTCGTCATAGCCCGAGATTTCCTCGAAGGTGCGGTGCAGCAGCTGCACCGGATCCTCGTCGTAGCCGCTGAAGAATTCCTGATAGGCGCGCACCACGCGGTCGGGCGTGCCGATCAGGCCTTCGCGGGTCGGATCGTCGCCCGCCCAGCGGATGAGAGTGCGCACCGCTTCCATCGCGTCATCGCGCGTCGGGCGCGAGGCGGCGGACTTCGAGGCGGGCGGCTTGGCGATGTCGTTCATCGATGGTCTCTTTCTCGCCGGTCCGCGAGCGCGCCGGCGGGTTTTGTGTTCTAGTTGAGGCGCCGCGGATGTTGCGGGCTGTCGGCCGTGATCGGGATGTGCGCCGGCCGATCCAGGGAAAAGGCGGGGACGCGGATGAGGAACCGCTCGCCGGCCGGGGTCTCCATCTCGTAGTCGCCGACCATGAAGCCCGAGGGCGTCGTCAGCGGACAGGAGCTGGTGTATTCGAAGCTCTGGCCGGGCTGCAGCACCGGCTGCTCGCCGACGACGCCGGGACCGCGCACTTCCTGCAGCCGGCCGTTCTCGTCGGTGATCCGCCAATGGCGATTGCGCAGCTGCACCGTCTCGCCGCTCTCGTTCGCGATGATCACGTGATAGGCCCAGACGTAGTGGTCGTTGCCCGGGTCCGAGTGCTGATCAAGATAGAACGGGCGTACCGTCACTTTGATCGAGCGGGTGGTTTCCGAATACATGCGCGCGTCGCTCTCGTTGCCGCCACAATGTCGGGCGCCGTGCCGACAGCGTCAAGCTATGGCGGTTTCAACCCGGCGCGAGCAAGGCCAACACCTTCTCGTCGGGCTTGCGCGAGCCGTCCGGGGCGATCGCCTGGATGCAGATATGGTCGGCGCCGGCGTCCCAATGCTGCCGCAGGCGCCGGCGGATCTTGTCCTCGTCGCCCCAGGCGACGTTCTCGTCGATCAAGCGGTCGGAGCCGCCGCCGGCGAAATCGGCATCGCCGAAGCCGAGCCGCCGCCAATTGTTGAGGTAATTGTCGAGCCGCAAATAATTGGCGAGCGCCTGACGGCCGAGCGCGCGCGCCTTTGCCGCGTCGGTCTCGAGCAGCACCCAGACTTCGGGGCACAGCAGCTTGCAGGGGCCGAGGATGCGCCGCGCCTCGGCGGTATGTTCCGGGGTGACATTGTAGGGATGCGCACCGTCGGCGTGGCTCGATGACAATTCGAGCATGCGCGGCCCGAGCGCGGCGAGGAGGGTGAGCGGCTTCTCGGCCGGCTCGGGCGCGCCATAGGGCGCCGCCTTCATCGCGTCGAGGTAGCCGCGCATGGTCGCGATGGGCTTGCCGTAGACATGCCCACGCACGCCCTCGACCGAGGGTACGTGCGACACGCCGAGGCCCAACAGGAACCGCCCGCCCGACTGCTCGGCGAGCGCGCGCTGGCCGTTCGCCATCGCCATCGCATCGCGCGCATAGATGTTGGCGATGCCCGGCGCGACGATGAGCTTCGCGGTGTTGGCGAGCAGCCAGGACGAATGCACCATCACGTCGCGGCCGCGGCTTTCCGGCATCCACAACGCCGCATAGCCCCAGCCCTCGACCTTTTTCGCGAAGGCCGCGCCTTCCGCCGCGGTCATCGTGTCCATCGCCGCCCATACGCCGAGCCTGCCAAGCTTCATCTCGAATTCTCCTGCCGTTGGGGAACAATATTAGGGCGTTTCACAAGGGCCCGGTGCACCAAAAAGTGATCCACCCCGGCGCAGCCGGGGCCCACGGTTCAGCCGGCCCGCGAAGCGGAACGACGGGTCCCGGCTTTCGCCGCGATGGGGGCAGAGGCGATCTGCCCCTTGTTCTGGCGAAGCGCGGCGCGATATCACCTTGGTCCGCGATGCCCATCCTCTTCCTCATCGTCCTCATCGACCTGATCGGCTTCGGTCTCGTCATCCCGCTGTTGCCGTTTTACGCCGAGCGCTTCAGCGCGTCGCCGCAGGAAGTGACGGTGCTGATGGCGACCTATTCGCTGGCGCAGATGCTGACCGCGCCGATCTGGGGGCGGTTGAGCGACCGGGTCGGGCGCCGCCCCGTTCTGATGGTGAGCATGGGCGCGTCGGCGATCGCCTATCTCTGGCTCGGCTTGGCTGGCGCGTTGTGGATGCTGTTTGCCGCGCGCGCGTTGGGTGGCGCCTGCGCCGGCAACATCGCCGCCGCGAACGCCTACATCGCCGACGTCACTCCGCCGGAAAAGCGCGCACAAGGCATGGGGCTGATCGGCGCGGCGTTCGGCCTCGGCTTTATCATCGGCCCGGCGCTCGGCGGGGTGGTTGCCGGCAACAATCTTGCGACCGCCGACCTGAGCAGCCCCGGCCTGATCGCCTGCGGATTGTCGCTGACCGCGTTTCTCGGCGTGCTGTTCGCGTTGAAAGAGAGCTTGCCGCAAGGCCTGGCGCCGCGCCCGCGCAAGGGCCGCGTCGCGGCGCTGCGCGACGCGCTCGGCCGCAAGACGCTGGCGCGCCTGCTGCTGATCTTCTTCCTGGCGATCCTCGCCTTCGGCGGCATGGAGGCGGTCTTCGCGCTGTGGGCGATGGCGCAGTTCGGATGGGGCCCCGAGCAGATCGGCTATGTCTTCACCTATGTCGGCGTCCTGTCGGCGGTGATGCAGGGAGGGTTGATCCGCCGGCTTGTCCCCCGCTTCGGCGAGGAGAAGCTGCTGTTCGCTGGATTGAGCTTCATCGCGCTCGGGCTCGTGGCGATCCCGCTGGCGCGTGACCTGCCGGTGCTGGTCATTGCCGTCAGCTTGTTGGCGCTCGGCATGGGGGCGATGCAGCCCTCGCTCAACAGCCTGATCTCGCGCCGCGCCGGCGTCGAGGAGCAGGGCGAGGTGATGGGCGTCGCGCAATCGATCGCGAGCCTGTCGCGCGTGCTCGGGCCGCTGCTGGCCGGCGCGCTGTTCGCCGGGCTGGGTCGTGACGCGCCGTTCCTCGCCGGCATGGCGCTGGTGGTCGTGGCGGGGGTGCTGGGCCTGGGTATCCCGCCGGCCGAGCCGGCGGCGCAGCCGAAGCCGGCGGAATGAGTCCGCCGTCGTGAGCCCCAGGGGTCGCATGCCGCCGCCGCTTGTCGCCGGCGGACCCAAGGGGACCGTCATGGACGGATTGCGCGCGCTGCGCGGGCTCCTGCCATACCTGTGGCCGCGCGACTCCATCGAGCTGCGGCTGCGCGTCGTCGCGGCGCTGGCGCTGCTGGCGGGCGCGAAGGTCGTCAACATCGCGGTGCCGTTTCTCTACAAGCACGCGGTCGACACGCTCAGCGGCAGATACGGGCTCGTCGTCGTGCCGGTGATGCTGATCGTCGCCTATGGCGCGGCCCGCGTCTGCTCGCAGGGCTTCAACGAGCTGCGCGACGCGGTGTTCGCCAAGGTCGAGCAGCGCGCGATCCGCCGCCTCGCGCTCAGCACCTTCCGGCATCTGCATTCGCTGTCGCTGCGCTTCCATCTCGATCGCCGCACCGGTGGGCTGGCGCGCGCGGTGAGCCGCGGTACGCAGGCGAT
>JASHUW010000623.1 GCA_030039815.1 Alphaproteobacteria bacterium | reverse complement strand
TTGGGCGGCCGCGGGAAGAATTCCGGCATGCCGCCAGTATAAGCGGCGGGCGGCTAGCGCTGCACCACCGGTGCCGGGTAGGTCGAATAGGTCGGCGAGGGGCTCGAATAGGTGGAGCCGGCCGGATAGGAAGAGGTCTGCGGCTGGTAGACCGGTGCCGGATAGGCGGCGGCCTGCGGGCCTCCGGCGGGCGTCGTCGCGGCGCCGGCGACCGCGCCGATCACCGCGCCGGCGGCCGCACCGACACCGGCACCTTCCCAGCCGCCGATCAGCCCGCCGGTCAGCGCGCCGGTGCCGGCGCCGATCATCGCGCCGCCGATCGCGCGCTGACCCGGATCGTTCGAGTTGAAGGAATTCCAGGCGGGCACCTGCCCGGCGCAGCCGGACAGAACCAACAGCGCCAGCGCCGCCGCGCCGGCGGGCATCACCGATCGTTTCAGCATCTTTTTCCCCAACAGGCCCGCCGCGAGGCGGGCGCGCCTTCCTCCCCCGAGGAAGCCTGCTGTCAAATGTATGGAGCGGCCGTGGCGAAAACAACGCCCGGTGCGGCGCGGGAGGAATCGTGATCAGACGGGCTGGTACTCCGGGACCCGGTAGTAGACCCAGACGAGGTTGAGGGCGAGCACCGCTCCGGTCATCAAAAACACCCAGGAAAGCCCGAGACCCGCCGCGAGAAAGCCGCCGAGCAGCGGTCCAAGCGAATTGCCCATGAACATCGCCGACGAGGTCATGCCGTAGATCGTGCCGCGATCCGAGCGCGGCACGAGGCGCCCGACCAGGGCGTTGGCGGTCGGCAAGAGGCCGCCGACAAACAGCCCGACCGCGAATCTCTCGGCGGTGAAGACGAAATAATTGTGGGTGAAGGCTTGCGGCAGGGTGGTCAGCGTGCTGCCCAACAGCGCGATCAGCAGCACCCGGCGATAGCCGATCCGGTCGCTGCGATTGCCGAGAAACGGCGCCGAGATCACGTTGGCGACGCCAGTGATCGAAAAGGCGATGCCGGCGAGCGTTGCGACATTGGGCAAATCGCCCACCATCTCCTTGACGTAGAGCGTCACGATCGGCTGCACGGTGCGCACCCCGAACTGCGCCATCAGCAGCACGAAGAACAGCGCGAGGAGGGTCGGCGAGCGGATCAGCGCGACGAGCCCGGCCATCACCGAGCGGCCGGCCTTGCCGGATTGCGGCCGCACGAATTCCTCGTGCACGCCGAACCAGACGCAGCCCAAGGCGATGAAGATCGTTGCCGAGGTCAAGTAGAACGGGATGCGGTAGCTGCCGGTCAGGTCGGCGAGGGCGCCACCAAGGATCGGCCCGACCAGGGAGCCGACGAGTTGCCCAGTCGAGAGCCAGCCCAATGAATAGCCCAGCCGCGATTCCGGCACCTGGCTGGCGACCAGCGCGATCGCCGATGAGGAGAAGCCGGCGAAGACGCCCATCAGCATGCGCGCCGCGAAGAACTGCCAGACGTTGAGCGAGAGCCCCATCAGCACGGTGAAGAAGCCGATCGCCAGGCTCGAGCGCAGCAGCATCAATTTGCGGCCGTGGCGGTCGGCGACCCGACCCCAGACCGGCGAGGCGAACGCCGCGACGAACGAGGTGATGCCGCTGAGGATGCCGGCCCAGATGTCGATCGCCGCAGCCGCGTGCACGCCGAGCTCGGGGAGGAACAGCGGCATGATCGGGGTCAGCATCGAGAACGCCATGGTCATGACGAACTGGATGCCGACCATCGCCCACAGCGTGCTGCGCCAATGCGCGGCGGCGCCGCTCTCCTCGCCGACTTGAGCCCCTGTGTCCGCCCCCAGCTCGGCCATGCGTCAGCGCAGGCGGGAGCCGGGGTCCATGCCGAGATAGACGCGCCCGCCGATCGGATACCATTCCGGCGCGATCGTCACGGTCTGGCCGACCGTGTGCAGGTCGCGCCAGCATTCGGCGAGCCGGCTTTCGCGCTTGAACGAGGTGCTGCCGCCAAGGTGGTACATCAGATCCATGGCCTCGCGCGCGCAATCGGCGGCGTAGGTCGAGGCGAGCCGGCAACGCGCGCGCTGGCGCAGCGTGGTCTCGCCGCCGGCGGCGATCGTGTTCCACAGCTCGGCGATCATCGCGCTGCGATAGGCGCGGCCGGCTTCGAGGATCGTGTCGGCGCGGCCGACGGCGTCCTGCACCTGCGGGCTCTCGCACAACAGGCCGGCCGGGCGGCCGCGCGGCTGCTTGCCGCCGGCGAGCTCGATCAGCGCGTCAACCCCGGCGCGGGCGATGCCGGTGATGACGGCGCTGTGGTGCGGCCCGACCCAGCATTGCGACGGCAGCTGGTAGGTCGTTCCCGGCCAGCGCGACCACTGGTTCTCAAGCGGCGCGCCGACATGCGGCATGACCCGCCGCTCGGGCAGGAACACGTCGGTGACGGTCCAGTCGAAGCTGCCAGTGCCGCGCAGGCCGGTGACGTCCCAGCTGCCGGGCACGACCTCCACCTCGGGGCGCGAAAACACGGCGCGCCAGAACTGCGGGCGGCCTTCGGGGGTGAGGCGCGGCTTGCCGTTCTCGACGATCTGGAAGCTGCCGAGCATCCAGCTGGCCTCCTGGCACCCGGTGCCGAACTGCCAGCGGCCGGTCACGCGGAAGCCGCCCTTGACCGGGACGCCCTCTCCGCCACCCTGCACCGCGGTGCCGGCCATCGCGGTCTTATGCCCTTTCGGGTACATCTCCTCGACGCCTTCCTGCGGCATGCCGAGCGTGACGAGCTGGCCGATGGCGCAATTGGCGAGGTTCCAGCCGACCGACCCGCAGCCCTCGGCGAGATACTCGACCGCGCGGGTATAGGTGATCGGGTCGAGCTGGTGCCCGTCGAGCCCATGCGGCAAGGTCATGCGATAGAAACCGGCCTCGTGGAAGTCCTCGACCAGCGCTTTCGGCATGCGCTGCTCGCGCTCGATCTCGTCCTTGTAGGCGCGCAGCTTCGGCTGTATCGCCTTTGCGGCCCGCACCACCGGATGAGATTCGACATCGACCGGCAGTCGCGAAGTATCGAGCAATCCGTCCATCAGCTCCTCCAGCGGCGGCAACGCCGTTCTAACCCGGCGATAGTATGACAAGATCGCCGGATTTCACTCACTTGGCGACGGGCGTCTTTGCGCCCTCTGGGTTGTCGAAATCGCTGCGTCGGCCCTAAGCTCTGCAAGGCGTGGTCCAGAGCGGAATGCGAGGCGCGATGGCTGAGCAGAAATTTCGTGTTGTCGTCGCCGGCGCGGGCGTCGCCGGCCTGTTCATGGCGGAGACGCTGAAGCGTGCCGGCATCAAGTTCACGGTCTACGAGAAAGCCGGCGATGTCGGCGGGACCTGGCGCGACAACACCTTTCCCGGGCTTTTTGTCGATGTGCTGTCGCGGCAATACGAATTTCCGTTTCAGCCCAATTACAACTGGTCGCGCAAATACGCGCCGGCGACGGAAATCTGGGCCTATATCAAGAAGGTCGCGCGCGATCGCGGCTTGCACAGATTCATCCGCTTCAACGAGGCGATCACCGGCGCGCGGTTCAGCGACGGGCGCTGGCGGATCGAGACCGCGAAGGGCAACACCGACACCGCGGATGTATTCATCTGCGCCACCGGGTTCCTGCATCAGCCCAAGATGCCGGACATCCCGGGGCAGGAGAGCTTTGCCGGGCCGTCGTTTCATTCGGCGCGCTGGGACCATTCCGTGCCGTACGAAGGGAAACGCTGGGGCGTCATCGGCAGCGGCGCGAGCGGGGTGCAGATCACCGAGGCGCTGGCCTGGGCCGGGTGCGAGGTCACGCAATTCATCCGCCGCGCGCAATGGGTGCATATCCGCGACAACCCCTATTCGACCTGGCGCGAGCGGCTGAAGCTGCGCCTGCCCGGCGGCTACGAGCGCGAGCAGAAAAAGCTCTGGCAGATGATCAACGAGGGCGACGCGTGGCGGCTCTATCCGGGGAAGCAGCGCGAGGCGATGGAGGCCGAGTACAAGACCTATCTCGACTACATCAAAGACCCGGAGCTCAGGGAGAAGCTGACCCCCGACTACAATCTCGGCTGCACCCGCATCCCCAAATCCGACCGCAATTATTACGAGGCGGTGCAGCTGCCCAACGCGCATATCGTCAAGGGCCACATCGAACGCATCGCGGCGGACGGCGTGGTGATGGCGGATGGGAGCAAGGTCGCGCTCGACGTGCTGGTCTACGCCACCGGCTTCGACCCGCATGCCTATATGCGGCCGATGAACGTCACCGGGCTCAACGGGGTGACGATAAGCGAGGCCTGGCAGGAGCGGATCTATTCCTATGGCGGCATCGCCATGCCGGGCTTCCCCAACCTGTTCATGCTCTACGGCCCGTTCGCGCCGGTGAACAACGTGCCGGTGCCGCTCGGTCTCGACCAGGAGATCGCCTGCATCATGCGCTTGGTCGGCGAGGCGCGGGCGCGCGGCGCCGCGGTGGCGCCGACCGCCGCGGCGACGGAGAAATTCATCGCCAAGCTCGACGCCGCGTTCCCCGGCACGGTTTGGACCGGCGGCTGCAAGAACTGGTACACCAGTTCGCAGCCCAATCCGGTGCTGTGGCCGTTCCCGCAGCGCGCGCACAAGTCGTTCTTTGACGAAGTGCCGCTCGATGACTTCGAATTCACCCCGGCG
>JASHUW010000622.1 GCA_030039815.1 Alphaproteobacteria bacterium | reverse complement strand
CGCAGCACCATCCCGGGCGGCGCCAGAGTGTATTGCGCGACGCGGTCGATAAAGCGCCGCAGCTCTGCCGGCAGTTCCGGCGTCGGCAGCACCTCGACGATCGGCCGCAGCCGCTCTTCCGGCACGTCGCCATCGCCGCCATCCTCCCAGACGACGCCGATCAGCCGTCGCGGCCCGAGATTGACCCGGACGAATCGGCCAGGTCCCGGGGGCGTTTCGCCGTCGAGCGTGCGGTAATCCAGTGCCGCCGGCAGCGGTACCGGCAGCAGCACGCGCAGCGTATTGGCGACGGCGGGCGTCCCATTCAACCCGGCGAGGCTGGCAGGGCAATCGGCCATCGGCTACACTCGCCCGCGTGTCGCCCGCCGACAAGCGCCGCACCGGGACAGCCGGAGTATCGGATGGTAGACGGCCCTCGCGATCAAACGCGCTCCACCCGCGACGCCGCCGTGCGCGCCGCGGTCGCGCGTGAGTTGGCCGACCGCGAGATTACCGCGCGCGAGGTGATGGGTTATTTGCGCCTCCATCCCGATTTTCTCGACGAGCATCCCGAGGCGTTGCGCCTGCTGCGGCCGCCGAGCCGCGAAGTAGGCGAAGGAGTCGTCGATTTCCAGCATTTCCTTTACGAACGTCAGCGCCGCGAGCTGAACCGCGTCAATCTCGAATACCGCAACCTGATCGCGGTCAGCCGCGGCAATCTGGCGAGCCAGAACCGGGTGCACAAGGCGGCGCTGACGGTGCTGGCTGCTCCGAGTTTCGGCCAACTTCTACAGATCGTCACCACCGATCTCGCCGTGTTGCTCGATGTCGATGCCGTCACCATCGCGGTCGAGAACATCGCCGGCATCGCGCCGCGGCTCAACGTCAACGGGATTCACCTGCTGGAAGCCGGCACGGTCGAGGAATGCCTTGGTCCGGACAAGGCCGTCGTCTACGCGGCCGATGTCGTCGGCGACCCGGCGCTGTTCGGCGGCGCGGCAGGCCTCGTCCGCTCGCAGGCGCTGCTGCGGCTGCGCTTCGGCCGCGAGACGCCGACCGGGCTTTTGTGCATCGGCACCCGCAAGCCCGGGCGGTTCCACTCCGGCCTCGGCACCGAACTTTTGGGCTTTCTCGGCCGCATTGTCGGATTGGCGATCGGATTATGGCTCAATCCCGTGCGCTAGCATCCGCGCAGGCGAGCCCCCCAAAGCCTTTCCCCACTCTTCCCGAACCTTTGCCGCCAGCGCGCTTCGCGGTCGCGGAGGATTTGCGCGCAGCCATCGCCGCGTGGCTCGATTGGCTCTCCGCCGAGCGCCGCGCCTCGGCGCATACCGTCGCCGCCTATGGCCGCGACCTCGCCGCATTCTTCGATTTTCTGGTTGCGCATCGCGGCGAGATGCCGAGCTTGGCGCTGATGTCGCGTCTGACGCCGGCGGATTTCCGCGCCTATCTGGCGCATCGTGCGCTCGACGGCCGCGAGCGCACGACGATCGCCCGTGGCCTTTCGGTGCTGCGCGGTTTTGTACGCTTTCTCGAACGTCGCAAGCTCGCCTCGGCGCCCGCCCTCGCGGTGTTGCGCGCGCCGAAATTGCCGGCGAGCGTGCCGAAGCCGCTGACCGTCGAGGATGCCGACGCCGCGATCGAAGCGGCGGGTGATGTCGCGCTCAGTCCCTGGCAGCAAAAGCGCGACATCGCGATCCTGACACTGCTTTACGGCTGCGGTTTGCGCATTTCCGAGGCGCTCGGCCTCGCACGCTGCGAGGCGCCGCAGGGTGAGGTTTTGGTCGTCGTCGGCAAGGGTCGCAAGGAGCGCCACGTGCCGGTGCTGGCGGCGGTGCGCGACGCGGTCGCCGATTACCTCGCGGCCTGCCCTTATCCCTTGGCGAAGGACGGGCCGCTCTTTGTCGGCGCTCGCGGCGGCCCGCTCAACCCCCGTCTCGTGCAGCGCCAGATGCAGGTTCTGCGCGGCATGCTCGGCCTGCCTGACACCGCGACCCCGCACGCGCTGCGCCACAGCTTCGCGACCCATCTTTTGGGGGGTGGCGGCGATCTGCGGGCGATCCAGGAACTGCTCGGCCACGCCAGCCTGTCGACGACGCAGCGCTATACCAAGGTCGAGCCCGAGCACCTGCTCAAGGTCTACCAGGCCGCGCACCCAAGGGCGCGCTGATGTCCGTCACCCGGCCCTTTACCTGCTACATCATCCCGCACAACCGCTGCATGACCATATGGCCAAAGATGGCGTGCGCATCTTCGCAGAGCTGCATGTCGTTCACATTGGCCCAGACATTGTGCTGCGCGAGGCCTTTCAATTTTCCGCCACTGTAACCGCACAAGCCGAGCGTCACCGCGCCATTGTCATTGGCGTATTTGACGGCGCGGATCACGTTTTCCGAATTGCCGCTGCCGGAAATGGCGATTACCAGATCACCGGGCTCAAGGATGTTTTTGAGCTGCTCGATGAAAATATCCTGAAACGACACGTCGTTTCCGTACGCCATTACGAGGGCCATATTGTCGAGCAGCGAGCGGCCGCGGAACGGCTTGCCGGTCGCCATATAGATGCCCTTGTTCCAGTCGTTGATCATGTGCAGCGCCGTCCCCGCGCTGCCGCCATTGCCGAGCGTGATGATCTGCTTGCCGTTCTGCCAGGCCTCGGCGATCACGCCGATAGCCTTGTCGATCTGCTCGTGGTCGAGCGCGCTCAAAAACGGCACCAGCTTGTCGAGATAATTTTTGGCCGCGCCAGCATAAGTGCTCATGTGGCAACCTTTATGTGACAACCTGATCATAATCGGGCAAAGCGGCGTCCTAAAGCAGAAACCCCAAGCCGACAGCGATGGCAGCCTGGGTCCCGGCTTTCGTCAGGACGACATATGGCTATCCCACGACCGCCTTCACCGTGCTGCCGATCGCGGCCGGGGACTCGGCGACGGTGATCCCGGCGTTGCGTAGCGCCTCGATCTTGTCGCCGGCGCCGCCCTTGCCGCCGGAGATGATCGCGCCGGCATGCCCCATGCGGCGGCCTGGCGGTGCCGCGGTGCCGGCGATAAAGCCGATGACCGGCTTCTTGCGCCGCGCCGATTTGATCAGCGCCGCGGCGTCCTCCTCGCCGCGCCCGCCGATCTCGCCGATCAGCACGATCGCGTCGGTCTCCTTGTCGGCGAGGAACAGCTCGATGACGTCGGTGAAGTCGAGCCCGTGCACGGGGTCGCCGCCGATCCCGACGCAGCTCGATTGCCCGAGCCCCGCCGCCGTGGTCTGCGCCACCGCCTCATAGGTCAGGGTACCGGAGCGCGACACGATGCCGACCCGACCGCGGCGGTGGATATGGCCTGGCATGATGCCGATCTTGCATTCGTCCGGGGTGATGACGCCGGGGCAGTTCGGGCCGATGAGCCGCGTCTTCGAGCCACAGAGCGCCCGCTTGACATGCACCATGTCCTGCACGGGGATGCCATCGGTGATGCAGATGACGAGCGGGATTTCGGCATCGATCGCCTCGAGGATCGCGTCGGCGGCCGAGGGCGGCGGCACGTAAATGACGCTCGCCGTACAGCCCGTCGCCGCCACCGCCTCGTGCACGGTGTCCCACACCGGCAGGTCAAGGTGTCGCGTGCCGCCTTTGCCCGGGGTCACCCCGCCGACCATCTTGGTGCCGTAGGCGATCGCCTGCTCGGAATGGAACGTGCCCTGCGCGCCGGTGAAGCCCTGGCAGATCACGGTGGTCGACGCGTCGACGAGGATTGCCATCAGGTCGCTTCCTTGATCGACGCGACAACCTTTTGCGCGGCGTCGGCGAAATCTTGCGCGGCGATGATCGGAAGACCCGACTGGCTCAAGATCTTGCGGCCCAATTCGACATTGGTGCCTTCGAGCCGGACCACCAGCGGCACGTGAAGATTCACCTCGCGCGCCGCCGCGACGACCCCTTCGGCGATCACGTCGCAGCGCGCGATCCCGCCGAAGATATTGACGAGGATCGCTTCGACATTGGGCTCGGAGAGGATCAGCTTGAACGCCGCGGTCACCCGCTCGCGCGTCGCGCCGCCGCCGACATCGAGGAAATTGGCCGGGCTGCCGCCATAAAGCTTGATGATGTCCATCGTCGCCATGGCGAGCCCGGCGCCGTTGACCATGCAGCCGATATTGCCGTCGAGCTTGACGTAGCTGAGCGAATTCTTCTGCCCCTCGCGCTCGATCGGGTCTTCCTCGTCCTCGTCGCGCAGCGCCTCGATCTCGGGGTGGCGGAAGAGCGCATTGTCGTCGAAGCCCATCTTGGCGTCGAGCGCGACCAGCCCGCCCGCGCCGGTCAAGACCAACGGGTTCAGCTCGATCAGCGACGCATCGAGGTCTTCGAAGGCCCGCGCGAGCCCCCCGACCAGCGCGACCATCGCCTTGACCTCGGCGCTCCCGAGACCCAGCTCGAACGCCAGCCGGCGCCCGTGGAACGGCTCGATGCCGGTCGCCGGGTCGATCGCCAGCTGCAGGATCTTTTCCGGCGCGCGCGCCGCCAGCTCCTCAATCTCGACCCCACCCTCGGCCGCGGCGATCAGCGTGGTCCGCCCGCTGGTGCGATCGACCGACAGCGCCAGGTAGAGCTCGCGTGCGATGTCCGACGCCGCTTCGACGTAGACGCGCTTGACATCGCGGCCTTCCGGCCCGGTCTGGTGCGTCACCAGTCGTCTGCCGAGCATCCCCGCAGCGGCGGTGCGCGCTTCCTCGGGCGAGCGCACCAGCTTGACGCCGCCCGCCTTGCCGCGCCCGCCAGCATGGATCTGCGCTTTGACCGCCCACAGCTTGCCGCCGAGCCGCTGCGCGACTTCGGCCGCTTCCGCCGCGGTATAGGCGACGCCGCCGGGTTGCACCGGCACGCCGTACTTCGCCAGCAGCTCCTTCGCCTGGTACTCGTGGATGTTCATGGCCGGTTAGGCGGCCACTTGCAGCTTCTTCGCCACCTCGATCAGCTCGCGAACCGCGCCGCAGGATTTGTCGAAATTGGCCTTTTCGTCCGCGTCGAGGCTGATCTCTACGATGCGCTCGACACCGCCCGAGCCTAGCACCACCGGCACGCCGACATAGAGGTCCTTGACCCCGTATTGGCCGGAAAGATGAGCCGCGCAGGGCAGCACGCGCTTTTTGTCGAGCAGATAGGCCTCGGCCATCGACACGGCCGCGCTCGCCGGTGCGTAGAAGGCCGAGCCGGTCTTCAGCAGATTGACGATCTCGGCGCCGCCGTCGCGGGTGCGCTGGACGATCTGGTCGACCTTAGCCTGCGTCGTCCA
>JASHUW010000621.1 GCA_030039815.1 Alphaproteobacteria bacterium | reverse complement strand
CCCGGCAACACGCCGGCAGCGTCGCCCGGCACGGTGCGGCCGACCTCCCCGAGGTAGAGCGCGATCTGCCCGCCGGCGGAATCGCCAAGCGCGCAGATATGTTCCGGATCGACCGCAAACTCCGCGGCGTGCGCGCGCAGCCAGCGCACCGCGAGCTGCGCGTCGACCGCCTGCGCCGGCCAGTAATTGTGCGGGCTGCCATTGGCGAGACGGTAGTCGATCGTCACCGCGACGATGCCCTCGCCGGCGGCCATGCGGCAGGCGCCGGCATAGGCGCCCTTGTCGCCGACCGTCCAGTAGCCGCCATGGATCATCACCACCGCCGGCCGCCCCGGCGGCGCCCAAGCAGGCGGAATGCAGAGATCGAGATGCTGAGCCGGGTCGGGGCCGTAGGCGATGTTCGATCTTACCTCCGGCTGGGGTTGGCCTTGCGCCAAGGCGCCAGCCGCCGCGAGAAGCGCACAGAGAACCGCACCAACCGCAACCCTGAACATCCAACCGCCTCTTTTGCCGAAGGCGCCATTGTCGCCGGCAAAACCTTACTTTTTGCCCACTACCTTCGTCCCACCGGCACCGGGATGCCGGAAATTTTCACTCGGGTCATGCCGAGATGGTTGCGGCTGGTGAAATAGAGCGTCTTCCAGTCGTCGCCGCCAAAGGCGATGTTGGTCGTCGCCGACGCGCCGTGGACGATGCGCCCCAGTTTCTTGCCGGTCTTGTCCATCACGTAGATGCCGCCGGCGCCGCCGCAATAGACATTGCCCTCGACATCGACCTTCATCCCGTCCGGCACGCCCGGGTCGGAGCCGCGCAGATCGGCAAAGACGCGGTCGCTCGCCTTGGCCAGCATGCCATTCGGCATCATGTCGAAAGCGCGGATGTGACCGCGCCGCGTGTCGTTGATGTAGAGGACCTGCTCGTCGGGCGAGAACGCGAGCCCGTTGGGCAGGACGAAATCGCCGACCAGCAGAGACAAGGTGCCAAGATCGGGGGTGAGCCGGTAGACGCCCGAGAAGGTCAGGTCCCATTGCTGCGGCGGGTTGGGGCTGGTCCACGGATCGGTGAAGTAGATGCAGCCATCCGACTTCACCACGACATCGTTCGGACGGTTGAGCTGGCGCCCCTGGAAGCTGTTGGCAAGCACGGTGACGCTGCCGTCGAGCTCGAGGCGGGTGACGCGGCGACTGTCGTGCTCGCAGGCGATGAGTCTTCCCTGCAGGTCGCGGGTGAGGCCGTTGGCGCGGTTGGTGCCGTCGAGGAACAGCGAGGCGCCCTTCCCCGGCTCGTATTTCATCCGCTTGTTGTTGTGAATGTCGCTGAACAGCAGATAGCCGTGTTCCTTGTACCAGACCGGCCCTTCGGCGGGGCCCTGGTCGCCGCCATAGCCATCGGCCAGGTCGTGAATGGTCTCCGAGGTGTCGATGATCCGGTCGAGCGCCGGATCGAGACGTTCGATGCGCTTGTCGGGCATGGCGGTTCCCCTTGTCGGACTATTGGTTGGGTGTATCGGGCCACTCGCGCGTCCGCCGGTCAAGGCGCGAGGCTTGGCGCATCGAGCTTCGGATAGACGAATTCTCCCGGCCGGCAATTTGCGATAGGGTTTTGAGCAACTTATGGCGATGGAGTTCGCGGTGGCGGATGGCGGCGGGTTCATGGCGGCGGTCGAGGCGCGGGTCGCGGAGACGATCGACGCCTGCACGCGTTGCGGCAAATGCGTCGAGGCCTGCCCGATGGTCGCGCCGGCGGGGCTCGACCCGGCGAACGGCGCGGCGATCGCCAAGGGGGTGATCGACCTGCTCGCCGGCGGCGAGGGAACGCCCGACGCCGAGCGCTGGGCGCAGGTCTGCACCAATAGCGGCAAGTGCATCCCGGCCTGCGGTGACGGCGTCAACCCGCGCTTCATGGTCAACATGGCGCGCATCGCCAGCATGAACCTGCGCAAGGGCGAAGCCGAGGTGCGGCGCGGCGCGCACCAATATTTCAACGCGATGGGCCGCAGCACCCGCACCATCGCGCGGCTGCAGCTGGCGCCCGAAATGCTGGCGCGGGTCGCGCCGACACTGCGCGCGTCCGACGAATACGAGAGCGCGCCCGACATCGTCTTCTATACCGGCTGCAACGTCATCAAGACGCCGCATATCGCGCTGTTGGTGCTCGACGTGCTCGACGCGCTCGGCGTCAGCTACGAGGTGATGGGCGGCACCGCGACGTGCTGCGGCATCCAGCAGTTCAAGCGCGGCGACGCCAAGGTCGCCGGGCGGATCGGCTTTAACACGATCGAGCGGCTGGCGCGGCCGGGCGCGTCGAAGGTCGTGTCGTGGTGCCCAAGCTGCTTTATCCAGATCGACGAGGTGGCGGGGCCGGCCTATACCGCCGCGACCGGCCAGGCGATGCCGTTCGAGATCGCGCCCTTGGCCGAGTTGTTCGCCGAGCGCATCGACGACTTGAAGAAACTCTTCGTGCATCGGGTCGAGAAGCGCGTCGCGATCCAGGAGCGCGCCGCGGTGCCGAGCATCCAGAGCGCGGTGAAGACGGTGCTGCGCGCGATCCCCGGCCTCGACCTCGTCGAGCTCGACGTGCCGGTGGTCAGCACCCAGG
>JASHUW010000620.1 GCA_030039815.1 Alphaproteobacteria bacterium | reverse complement strand
CGCCGTCGCCGCGGTGGTCGCCCTCCAGTTTGCGCGGAATCTGCCGGAGGCGCAGCAGGCGCGTGCCGACACGCTACGCAATTTCGCGGCGATCCGCGCGGTTACCCAGATCGACGAGGCCGTCCAGGATGCCGAGCGCGGTCAGCGCGGCTTTCTGATCACCGGGCGCGAGGATTATCTCGACCCCTATAATCGAGCGAAGGAGCGCCTGCCTGGCCTGATGCGGGAGCTGCAGTCGGCTACGGCGGGCGATACCGCGCAGCAGCAGCGCATCCTCAAGCTTCAGGCCGACATCACCACGAAGATGGACGAGCTGACCGCGACGATCGCGGCAATGCGGGCGCAGGGCTATTCGGCCGCGAAAACGATTGTCGAAACCGATCTCGGCCGGCTGGCGATGCAGGCGATCAGCGCCGATCTGATGACGATCGGCGACGCGGAAAATGCGCGCCTCGACACCCGGCTGCAAAGCGGCGCCGTGGCGGACCGGCGCCTGATGAACACATTCCTTGTCGGCAGCATCGTCTCCGCGATCGGCCTGCTGGTGGGGGCGGTGCTGCTGGTCGGCACCGTGCGCCGGGCGACACGCTCTGAGCGGATGCTCAAGGCGACGATGGACAGCGTCCGCGAAGGCGTGGCCGCCTTCGATCGGCGCGGCCGTCTGCGTGCGTCGAACGCGCCTTTCGCTGCGGCGGCGGGCCTTGCGGGCGGCGTGGGGGTTGGCGCGCCGTTACCAGCCCAGCGCCCCGCGAATACCGAGCTTGCCGAGCGGCTGCGCGCGCTCGCCGCGGCCGCGCGCACCGAACGCCGTCCGGCGCTGAGCGAATACGCCACACCGGACGGCAGGTTTATCGAGATCTTCCACAACCCGGCCGAAGATGGCGGCTACGTGGTCACCCTGCTCGACGTCACCGAGCGGCACCGGTCCGAGGCGGCGCTGCGCCAGGCGCAAACGCTCGAAACCGTCGGCCGCATGACGGGTGGCGTGGCGCATGACTTCAACAATCTGCTGACAGTGATCATCGGCGGCCTCGGCCTGCTGCGCGGGATGGCGGGGCACGACGAGCGGGCGCACCAGCGCATCGAGACGATGACGACCGCCGCGGAGCGCGCCTCGCGGCTCATCCGCCAGCTGCTCGCGTTTGCCCGCCGCCAGCCGCTGCGGCCGGAGACCGTCAACCTCGCGCCAGTGGTCCAGGAGACGTTGCCGCTGCTGCGTCGCGCGGTCGGCGAGTTTGTCACCGTCGAGTGCGCCGTCGGTGCCGGGCTGTGGAACACCACCGTCGATCCGGCCGAGTTCCAGGCGGCGGTCCTCAATCTGGCGATCAACAGCCGGGACGCCATGCCCGACGGCGGCAAGCTGACCATCGAGCTCGCGAACGCGACGCTCGATGCGGCCTATGCGTCGCAGCATGCCGAAGTCAACCCCGGCCAATACGTGCTGTTCGCGATCACCGACACCGGAACGGGCATGGATGCCCCGACGATGGCGCAGGCGCTCGACCCGTTCTTCACCACCAAGCCGCCGGGCGAGGGCACCGGTCTCGGCCTGCCGCAGGTCTACGGGCTGGTGAAGCAGCTCGGCGGCCATCTGAAAATCTACAGCGAGCTGGGCCAGGGGACGACCGTGAAGCTCTATCTCCCGCGCAGCCTCGCACAGGAGAGCGCGTCCTCACGGCCGCCGACGCGCATGACCGTGACCGGTCGCGAGACCGTGCTGCTGGTGGACGATGACGACATCGTCCGTGCCACGGTCGGAGAGATGCTCGAGGAGCTCGGCTACAAGGTTATCCAGGCGCCGGGCGCCGAGGAGGCCCTCGCGCTGTTGCAGCGCGGGGAGAAGATCGACCTGCTGTTTACCGATGTGGTGATGCCCGGCGCGCTCAGCGGCCGCAGGCTGGCCGACGAGGCGAAAAGGATCGATCCCGCGCTGCGGGTGCTGTTCACCTCAGGCTACACCGAAAACGCGATCGTCCATCGCGGCCAGCTCGACCCCGGCGTCGAGCTGTTGAGCAAGCCGTACACCCGCGAGGAACTCGGCGCGAAGCTGCGCCGCGTGCTCGACGGCAAGCCCGACGTGCCGCCCACTCCCGCGGCCGGTTCCTGCTAAGAGACGGCTGCTTCCGCCACGGTCGCGCGTAGCGCCCGGCGCCCGGGCAGCGCCAAGAACGCGGTCGCCACCGCGGCCATCGCCGCAAAAGCCGTGGCCGAAAGGAACACGTAGGTCGGCGGCAACCCCTTGGCCAGCAGGTAGCCGCCAAGCGGCGCGGCCGCGATACCGCCCAACCGTCCGACGCCGGTCGCGAACCCGTAGCCGCTCGTGCGCATGCGCGCCGGATAGAGCTTGCCGCAGGCGCCGTTGAGCCCGGTCTGGCTGCCGAGCACCGTCACCCCGGCCAACAGGACGACGGCCAATGTCGCCAGATAAGGCATCGCGACGAGCGAGATCAGCAGGATGAAGACGATTCCCACCGCGTAATGGACCGCCAGCGACCGCCGAGCGCCGAAGTGGTCGATTGCCCAGCCGAGATAGCAAACCGCGAATATCCCGCCGAGTGGATAGAGGCTGGTGGCAAAGACCGCCTGGGCTGGCGTCATGCCGATCAGATGGAGCACCTCGGGCAGCCAGAAGACGAAGAGGAAAAGATTGAGGAGGCTGCAGAAGAAGATGATCCACACCAGCGTCGTCTGCAGCGCATAGCCCGCGCCGAATAGCATCGCGATAGGATTGCCCTGGGCAATGTCGATGGCGTGCGCCGCGTCGGGGGAATGCGTGATGTCCAGCCGCCGCAGCAGCGCGTGATGGTGCGGCGCGAGCGTTGTCCGAGTGGCGAGCAGGCGCGGCGACTCGGGCAACCAGATCGCCGAGATCGCCATCAGTACGAGCGGAAAGACGCCGCCGATGACGTAGATGATCGGCCAGCCGAAACCCTGGGCCAGCAGGGCCGAGACGACCAGCCCGCCGACGAAGCCGCCGAGCGGCGCCCCGGTGAAGGTCAACATGATCATCATCGCCCGCAGGCGTTGTGGCGTGTAATCGCCGGTGAGCGCTACGGTTCCGGCGAAGCCGCCGGCGATGCCGGCGCCGGTGAAAAAGCGTGTCCCCGCCAGAAAGCCGAGCGAGGGCGAAAAAGCGCTCGCGAGCGAGGCGATCCCGAACAGCGCGAGGCTCATCATCAGCAGCGGCTTGCGCCCGATGCGATCGCCGATCGGACCCGCCAGCAGCGCCCCGACCATCACGCCGATATTCGACCACAAAAAGGCCAGCGCGAAAGCCGAAGGGGCGACGCTCCACGCGTGGGTCAGCGACGGCACCGACCAGCCGATCGAGCCGACATCGTATCCGTCGCACATCTGAATGAGACCGCAGATCACCGCGACGCGAATCTGCAAAGCGCCAAGCGCCTGATTTTCCAGCGCGTGTTCGGTCGCGGACGAATGGGTATGGGCCATCGCGATCTCCCTGTTCGTGTTCGCGCCGTCGGCGTTTTCGCCTTGGCGAACGATTATTTTTTATGAAGGTACACGAATAAACAGCCGCTCGACAGCGATATATCGCTATCGCGGCGCCGCCTCAGCGCAGCTCGGCCATCGCGTTGAAATCGTCGAGCAGCGCGGCGATGCGTCCCGAATCCGACTGGTCCATGATCGCCTCGGCCCTGCGGGTCGCGGCGATCATGTCGAGGTTGCGGATGCGGTGCTTCAACCGCGGCAGGTTGCCAGGCGACATCGACAGCTGCCGCAGCCCGAGCCCCAGCAGCAGCGCGGTGTAGCGCGGCTCGCCTGCCATCTCGCCGCAAATGCCGACCGGGATGCCGCGCCGTCCGCCCGCCTCGACCGCGAGCTGAATGAGGCGCAGCACGCCCGGGTGCAGCGGGTTGTAGAGATGAGCGACCTGCTCGTCGCTGCGGTCGATCGCCAGCGTGTACTGGATGAGGTCGTTGGTGCCGATCGCGAAGAAATCGGCTTCGCTGGCCAGCGCGTCGGCGGCGAGCGCGGCGCCCGGCACCTCGATCATCACGCCGAGCGGCGGCGGCGTCTCGGGGATGATGACGCCGCGGCGGCGCAGCCGGCGCGAGACCTGCTCGATCGCTTCGCGCGTGCGGCGGACTTCGCTTGCGGTCGAGATCATCGGCAGCAGGATGCGCAGCGGGCCCTCGCGCGACGCGCGCAGCATCGCGGC
>JASHUW010000619.1 GCA_030039815.1 Alphaproteobacteria bacterium | reverse complement strand
CGTCGAACTCGAACAACGTCATATCGAGCCCACCGGTAACGTTGATGAGGATGCCCCTGGCGCCCTTCATGGAGACGTCGTCGAGCAGCGGGTTGGAGATCGCGGCTTCAGCGGCGTCGATGGCGCGGCGGTCACCCTCGGCCTCGCCGGTGCCCATCATCGCCTTGCCCATCTCGCTCATCACCGCGCGGACGTCGGCGAAGTCGAGATTGATCAGGCCCGGCATCACCATCAGGTCGGTAACGCCGCGAACGCCCGAGTACAGCACGTCGTCAGCCATCTTGAACGCGTCGACGAACGTGGTGCGCTCATTGGCGACCCGGAACAGGTTCTGGTTCGGGATGATGATCAGCGTATCGACAAATTTCTGCAGTTCCTCGATCCCCGCCTCGGCGGTGCGCATCCGATGGACGCCCTCGAAATGGAACGGCTTGGTCACGACGCCGACCGTCAGAATCCCTGATTCGCGCGCGATGCGGGCGATGACCGGCGCCGCGCCGGTACCGGTGCCGCCGCCCATCCCGGCGGTGATGAACACCATGTTCGAGCCCTGCAGGGATTCGAGAATGTCGTCGATGGCCTCCTCGGCGGCGGCCCGGCCGACATCCGGCCGCGACCCGGCGCCGAGCCCGCGCGTCACCCCGATGCCCAATTGAATCTTGCGCGGCGCCGTCGACAGCTGCAGCGATTGCGCGTCGGTGTTGCAGGCAATGAACTCGCAGCCGACAAGGTTGGAGCGGATCATGTTGTTGCCCGCGTTGCCGCCGGCGCCGCCGACCCCGATGACGGTAATGCGAGGCTTGAGCTCCTGCTCGTCTTTCGGGATGCTCAAATTAATCATCATACCCTCCACGCCGTGCGCGGTTGCTGTCCCCTTCCGGCCCGGTGCCGGCTCCCCCGCCCGATGGCTGCGGATCCTGTTCGGATCGGCTTTGTCCCCCGGCGCCATCCCGTCGGCGTTCCGCCAACTCTACGCGATTTGTCGCAAACGCCATACCCGGGCCAGGAAAAAATCGAACCACGGCCTAAAAATATTCCCGGATCATATTGGATACCCGACCGAAGATGCCGCGTGCCGGAAGCCGCCTGGCGCGGGGGCGCTCGGTGCGTTCGGACATCGCGAAATGCAACAGCCCGGCCGCGGTCGAAAAGGCCGGGCCGTGCGTCGACTCCGCCAGCCCCTTGACCCTGAGCGGCCGCCCGATGCGCACCTGCTTGTCGAGGATCAGCCCGGCCAGCTCCTTGACGCCGTGCAGCTGGCAGGCGCCGCCGGTCAGCACCACGCGGCGTCCGGCGATCTTGTCGGAGCCGCCGGCTTCGAGCCGGTTTCGCACCATTTCCAGGGTTTCCTCGATGCGCGGCGCGATGATGCGCACCAGCATCGATTTCGGCACGTGGTTGGCGTGGCCGTCTTCCTCCTCGCCGATTTGCGGCACCGCGATCATCTCGCGCTCGTCGAGGGTGGTTGAGATGGCGCTGCCGAACAGCGCCTTCATGCGCTCGGCATGGGCGAGCGGCGTCGACAGGCCGCGGGCGATATCGTTGGTGACATGCACGCCGCCGACCGGCACGCAATCGGTGAACACCAGATTGCCGCCGACAAACACGCCGATCGTCGTCGTGCCGCCGCCCATGTCGATGACGGTGACGCCGAGATTGGTTTCGTCTTCGACCAGGCAGGAGAGCCCCGCAGCATAGGGGCTGACGACAAACGCGTCGGGTTCGAGCATCGAGCGCGTGATCGCCGCGCTGTGGTTGCGCACCGCGCTCGCCGTCGCGGTCACGACATGCATGTTGACGCCGAGCCGTGTGCCGATCATCCCGCGCGGGTCGCGGATGCCGCGGCTGTCGTCGATCGAGAAGCCGACCGGGAAGGAATGGATCACGGCGCGGTCGCCGGAATCGCGCATCGCGTAGCCGCGCTCGAGCACGTGCCGCATGTCGCCGTCGCTGATCTCGCGTCCGCCGATGCCGATCTCGGCCTTGATCATGCGCGACGGGCCGAACCCGGCCGACAGGCTGACAACGACGCTCTCGATCGTCTCGTCCGCCATCTCCTCGGCGGCGTGCACGGCGGCGCGAATCGAGTCGCTGACCTCATCGAGGTTGAGGATCGCGCCCGATTTGATGCCGCGCGCCACCTGGTGGCCGATGCCGAGGATGCGCGGCTCGGCCCCGTCAACCCGGGCGATGAAGCAGCAAATCTTGGTCGAGCCGACATCCACTCCGGCGATCAGGCTGCCGCGCGGTTTGACCGGCGCCGGCTGGCGCGGGCGCGGCGACGCGCTGTTGCCCGGACCGCCCGGTCGTAGCTTCGCGGCGATTGTCCCCCGGCTCATGTGCTCTTCCCCGGCGCATGATTCTTTTTCGTCCCTGGCGCGTCCTTGGGCGTCGTGTCGGTGACGCGCAGCACCAGCCGGTCGGGCAGGCGCATGTCGATGGTCTCGACATTGCGCTGCAGGATCTGGCTGGCGCGCTGCAATTCAGCGAGCTTCGACCAGGCGCCCGCCATGTCGTCCTCGGGCAGCATCACGTCGATCGCGTTGTCGATGCGCACGTTCCAGCGCCGGTCGCCGACCAGCACCACGGCGGTGACGCGTGAATCGATGTCGGGTTCGCTCGCCAGCAGGCCGAGCAGCTGCGCCGCGCCGTGCCGTGCCTGGTCGTCGCCTACCACGGTCGGCAGCTTGGCGAAGCGCGACAGGTCGGTGACCGGGATCACCGTGCCGTCCTGGTCGATCAGTTCCTGCTTGCCGTCATGCTGCCACACCGCCAGCGGTCGCCGCTCGACGAGTTGGACCGCGATCGTGCCGGGCAGCCGTCGTTCGATCGACGCTGAGCGCACCCAGGGCAGCGCCTCCAGCTGCTGCTTGGCGCGTGCTGGGCTGACCGCGAGGATCGGCGTCCCGTAGCGCGCGTCGAGCGCGGCGAGGATCGTCGCCGCATCCGTGGTATGGCGTCCCTCGACCTGGATGTCGGTGACGACGAGGCCGAGCTTTCCGGTCAGGTCGAAAGCGGCGTTCGCGACATCCTGCGGCGAATGCGGCCCGTGGATGTTGCCGTTCATCACCGC
>JASHUW010000618.1 GCA_030039815.1 Alphaproteobacteria bacterium | reverse complement strand
TTGTTGTTGATGACCGTAACGCTCGGTATCTGATAGCGCCGCGCCGACTCGAGCTCGGCGAGGTGATAGTAGAACCCGCCATCGCCAGTGAAGCAGACAACCTTGCGCGACCCGGCGGCGCATTGCGCGCCGAGCGAAGCAGGAAACGCCCAGCCGAGCGACCCTGCGGCTCGCAGATAGGTCTGTCCTGTTCCGTTAAGGTCGATCATCGTGCCGGTCCAAATCCCCGAATAACCGGTATCGGCAACGAGCACCCCGTCGGCCGGCAGCGCCTTGGTGATCTCGGCGCACAGGCGCTCGACAGCGATTAGCGCGCTATTTTTTTCGATCAGCGGCCGCATGCTCTCCCGCCAGTCGGCGACGATGCGTTCCGCCTCGTCCGCAAAGGCGCCGTCCCGCGTTGGCCGGCCGACGATCTGAAGAAGCCGCGCCACGGTCGCCTTGGGGTCACCGACAACGCCGGTCGTGGTGGGATAGGAACGGCCGATTTCGAGGGGATCGGCGTCGATCTGCACAATCGGCGTGGCGATGTTCGGAATCGTCCAGTTCAGCGTTACCTGATCGCCGGTGTCGCAGCCGATGAACAGCACCATATCGGCGCTGTGGACAATGCGATTGGCGGGCGGCGCCGAATAGCTACCCGCGACCCCGGCCGAAAGCCTGTGCCGGGTTGGGATGAGCCCGCGCGCGCCAAGGGTCGTCGCGATCGGTGCGGCCAGCGCTTCGCCGAGAGCAAGGACTTCCGGTCCAGCCCCCGACGCGGCGGCGCCGTCACCAGCGACGATCGCTAGGCGGCGGGCGCCAAGCAGCAATTTCGCGGCTCGCTCGATATCGCTATCCGCGCCGACCGGGCGATGTACCGGGATCGGCCGCTTGTCGGGATCGATCACGACCGATGCGTCGGTCTGGCCGAGTTCGATGACATCGCCCTGGAGCCCGTTGAAATCGAGATGGGTCGGACGAACCGGATCCGACATCGCGGCCCGCCACGCGTGGCGCAGCAACCGCGGCAACTCACTGGTGGAATCGACCGGTGTCGAGAATTTGGTCACCGCGGCGAAGAGCGGCGCGTGCGCGATCTCTTGATAGGAGTTGCGGTGCTGGAACGAGGGCTCCTTGCGGCCCGAAAAGGCAATCACCGGGGCGCGGCCGAGATAGGGGTCTTGGAGCCCCGAGGCGAGATTGGCGGCGCCGACCGATTGCGCCATGCAGATGCCGGGACGCATCGCCACGCGGGCGTAACCGTCGGCCATGTACGCCGCCGCCTTCTCGGAATGAGCGAGGATCGGCTTCACGCCAACATCACCCAGGGCGAGCAAGGTTCGGCGTAGCGTTGATTCGACGAAGAAGACATGGCTCATGCCGGTGCTGGCCAGCGCCCGCGCCAGCCATTCGGCGCCGCTCAATGTTTCGGCCATCGCGCTCCTCCCGATTTTTTCTACAGCGTCAGCCCACCATCAACGATGACCGTCTGGCCGGTGATCATCGAATTGCCGGCGCAGAGAAAGAACACCGCCTCGGCGATGTCGTGCGGCGAGCAGGCGCGCTTCAGCGGCGTCCGGGCGACGGACTCGGCCTTGCGGTCGGCCGGCCACTCCTTGTTCCACGGGCTGTCGACAAAGCCGGGCGCGACGGCGTTGACGCGGATATCGGGTGCCAGCGCCCGCGCCAGGCTGCGGGTCAGATTGATGACCCCGGCCTTGCTCGCGGCGTAGGGAATCGAGCTGCCGCTGCCCTGCACGCCGGCAATCGAGGCGGTGCTGCAGATCGCGCCCTTCGCGGTACGCAACGCCGGCACCGCGGCGTGGGCGCAGCGAAACGGCCCGATCAGGTTGGTGTTGAGGATGGTCTGCCAAAACCCTTCGGTCAGCCGATCGAGCTCGGGAAACGGGATCGGCGTCGGCGTGGCCGGGGTCCCGGCATTGTTGAAGAGATAGTCGAGCCGGCCGAGATCATCGATCGCGCGGCCGACCATGGTCTCGGCCTCGACCGGCACGGCGACATTGCCCGGCGCCGCGACGATCTTGTGGCCCTCCGCCTTCAACCGATCGATCTGCTCGGCGCCACGCGGGTCATCAGGGAGATGGTTCAGCGCCACCGTGGCGCCGGCGCGAGCAAAAATCTCGGCCGTCGCGAGGCCGATACCTGAGGCTGCGCCGGTGATGAGGGCAGTCTTGCCGGTGAGGTCGATCGTAAACATGGATAAGGCCCTTTCATCGGGCGAAGATCAGACCGCCAGCATGACCGTCGCTCTGGTGGTGTCAAGGCGAGGCCGGCCGCGACAGGGTCAACGCTTACCGAGGCGCGATGAAGAGAGCCCAGAAAGTCCGAGGCTCAGTGTTTCGACAGCATGTCCCAGGGCGTCTTTCCCTCGGGCATCGGCGGGATCTTCAGCAGCGATGCCATCGGTTCGCCGGCCTCGTAGCGCCGGCACAGCTCTTCGGGGTCGTAGGTGACGCCGACCGGATTTTCGCGGAAAGCCGGGCTTTGAAAATAGCCGTCGAGTTCCTTCGGCGTCGCGAAATTATCGATCTGCAGCTCGACGCGGTTGTTGTCCGGGTCGCGGTAATAGATCGAGGTGGTGACCCCGTGATTGATCGGCCAGTTCGGCATGATGCCGGCGGCCTTGAGCCGGCGATAGGTCGACAGCAGCTCGCCGAGGTCGTTGTAGCTGTAAGCCACGTGATCGGTGCCGGTCGAGTCCGGGTCGCGCACGCCAGCGCCAGGCATGTTGATCAGCGCCAGGCGATGGTGCTCGTCATCGTAACTCAGGAAACACAGATGCTCGTCGCGAAAGACGATACGGGCGTTGAGAACGGTCTGGTACCACCGGGCCATCGTGTCGAGTTGCCCGGTGCGCAGCACAAAATGCGCGAACTTGGCCGGGCTGATGGCTTCGGTCGCCAATTTGCGGGCGGGGCTGACGTCGTTCATGGGGCCTCCCTGTTGGATATCGATTTCTAATCCGTGTAGTCGGGTTCCTTGCGGTCGAGGATGCGCTTCAGCGCATCGAAATGGTGCTGGTAGCTTGGCCTGTTCCCATAATCGGGCCAGCTCGCCTGGTATTGCGCGATGGTGTGCTCGACGACGCTGGGTTTTACTTCGCGCAGCTTGCGGCCCGTCCACATCGCGTAGATCTGCACCTGCGCCGCGCGTTCCAGGTAGTAGAGCAAGTCATAGGCCTCGGCGACACTGCCGCCGCAGACGCAGACGCCGTGATTGGCCATGAACAGGATTTTCTTGTCGGGCCCGATGATGCCGGCGAGCCGCTCGCCTTCTTCGGGATCGAGCGCCGGCCCCGTATAGGTATCGTCATAGGCGATTTTGTCGAGGAAGCCGATCTCGGTCTGGCCGATCGGCAGCAGCTCCTGCTGCTCGAGCCGCGCCAGTGCGCTGGCGTAGGGCATGTGGGTGTGCAGAACACAGGCGTGCTGCGGCACGAGGCGGTGGATCGGCGCGTGGATGCAATAGGCCGAGCGCTCGACCTCACCCTCGCCGGCCAGTACCGTACCGTCCCAGCCGACTTCCATAAAGCAACTCGCGGTCACCTCGGACCAGTGCAGCCCGAACGGTATCTGATAGTAGCGGTCGCTCTTGCCGGGCACGGCAAGGGTCAGGTGATTGAAGATGCCCTCGCTGAAACCGTGCATCACCGCGAGCCGGTGCGCCGCCGCGAGATCGACCCGCGCCTGCCACTCGGCAGCGGTGATGGTCGGGCGATCCTTCATGAAAACCAGTGCCATGGATGCTCCCCCGCGCGTCGTGCGCTCTGATGCAAAGACTAGGGCAATTCCCGATGCGGCGGAACCGAGCAAGCCGCGCGCCAGACGCGCGCCTATCGCCTAGCGGTGCACGTCGATCACGGTGCGACCGCGGAGCTGACCGCCGAGGATGCGGGGCGCGAGCCCGCCGACCTGCGACAGCGGTATCTCCTCGATCATCCGGTCGAGCCGGTCGAGCGGCAGGTCGCGCGCCAAACGGCGCCACGCTTCGGCGCGCAAATCCTTGGGGCACATGACCGAGTCGATGCCGAGAAGGTTCACCCCGCGCAGCAGGAACGGGATCACCGTGGCCGGCAGGTCGCTGCCCCCGGCGAGCCCACAAGCCGCAACGCTGGCGCGGTATTTGAGCTGGGTGAGGATCGTCGCCAGCGTGACGCCGCCCACCGCGTCGATCGCGCCGTCCCAACGCTCGCGATCGAGCGGCCGCGCGGGCGGCGTGGCGAGCACCGAGCGGTGGATCACCTCGGCCGCGCCGAGGCCCTGCAGATAGCCCTTGAGCTCGGCGCGCCCGCTCGATGCGACGACCCGGTGCCCGAGGCTGGACAACAGGGCGATCGCCGTGCTGCCGACACCCCCGGTGGCGCCGGTGACGAGCACTTCGCTCCCGATGCCGAGCCCGTGCTTTTCGAGCGCGATCACCGCGAGCATCGCGGTAAAGCCGGCGGTGCCGATGGCCATCGCCTGCCGTGTCGTGAGACCCTTGGGCAGCGGCACCAGATAGTCGGCCTTGACCCGCGCCTTTTCGGCATAGCCGCCCCATTGCAACTCGCCGACCCGCCAACCGGTGAGCACCACGTGATCACCCGGTCGGTACGCGGAGGACTGCGATGTCACGACCGTGCCGGCAAAGTCGATGCCGGGCACATGCGGGTAGGCGCGCACCAGGCGCCCCTGCCCCTGCAGGATCATCCCGTCCTTATAGTTGAGCGTCGAGTAGTCGATCGCGACGGTGACCTCCCCTTCGGGGAGTTTGTCTTCGTCGACCGTTTCGAGGCGGGACGAAACCTTGCCACCGGCCTCATGCAGGACGAGCGCCCGAAACGCCATCGCTCAAACCCTCGTCACGAGCGCAGCGGTTCGAGGATGCTGACAAAATTGGCGACCGCCGCGCCGCCCATGTTCATGACGCCGGCGAGCGAGGCGCCGGGAATCTGCATGTCGCCCGCCTGCCCGGTCACCTGCATCGACGCCAACACGTGCATCGAGACGCCGGTCGCACCGACCGGATGGCCCTTGGCCTTGAGCCCGCCCGAAGGGTTGATCGGCAGCCTGCCGTCCTTCTCGGTCCAGCCTTCGAGGATCGCACGCGAGCCTTCGCCTGGGGCGGTGAGGCCCATCGCTTCGTATTCGATGAGCTCGGCGATGGTGAAGCAGTCATGCGTCTCGACCAGGTCGAGGTCGAACAGCCCCAGCCGCGCGGCGGCGAGAGCCTTTTTCCACGCCAGCGCCGGGCCCTCGAAGGCGAGGATGTCGCGCCGGCTCATCGGCAGGAAATCGTTGACCTGCTCGGCGGCGCGGAATGCCACCGCCTTCTCCATCGACAGCGCCGTCTCGATGTCGGCGAGCACCACGGCCGCCGCGCCGTCCGACACCAGCGAGCAATCGGTGCGCTTCAGCGGACCGGCGACGAGGGGGTTCTTGTCGGAGATCGCGCGGCAGAAGTCGTAGCCGAGGTCGCGGCGCATCTGCGCCAGCGGGTTGGCGACGCCGTTCTTGTGGTTTTTCGCGGCGATGCGTGCCAGCGCGTCGGACTGGTCGCCGTATTTCTGGAAATACTTCTGCGCGATCTGGCCGAAAATTCCGGCAAAGCCGCCCTCGATCTGGTCTTCCTCCTTGCGATAGCAGGCACGCAGCAACAGGTCGTTGATCTCGGCGCCGGTGCGCTCGGTCATCTTCTCGACGCCGACGACGAGGATGAGCCGCCCCTTCCCCGCGGCGATGGTGTTGAGCCCCATATGGATCGCCGCCGAGCCGGTGGCGCAGGCATTCTCGACGCGTGTCGCCGGCTTGAAGCGCAAACCGGGATCGGCCTGGAAGGCGAGCGAGGCGGGAAATTCCTGCTTCACGAAGCCGCCATTCATGGTGCCGAGATAGACGGCGTCGATGTCGGCGCCCGATACCCCGGCATCGGCGAGCGCGCCTTGCGTGACCTCGACGATCAGCGATTCGACGTCGCGGTCGTCATGCCGCCCGAATTTGCTGTGCGCCCAGCCGACGATGCACCCGGTCATGGCTTTTGCTCCTGCGATTGTCGCGGCGGAGGATAGCAAGCCCGCCGGCCGCGCTCTATCTTCTTCCATGGCCTGATATGGGCATCGAGCGAGCGTTCCGCATGACCGACAGCATCACCATCCGCCGCCCCGACGACTGGCATGTGCACTTGCGCGACGGTGCGATGATGGCGGCGGTGCTGCCCTATACCGCGCGGCAATTCGCCCGGGCGATCGTCATGCCCAATCTGGTGCCGCCGGTAACGACGATCGCCGACGCGCTCGCCTATCGCGCGCGGATCATGGCGGCGTTGCCGGCAGGTGTGGACTTTACGCCGCTGATGACTGCGTATCTGACCGACCACAGCGACCCCGACGAGATTTACCGCGGCCATCGCGAGGGCGTGCTCACCGCGGTGAAACTCTATCCGGCGCACGCGACAACCAACTCGGCGCATGGCGTGACCGATCTCGGCCGGGTCATGCCGGTGCTGGAGCGCATGGCGGAAATCGGCATGCCGCTGCTGGTGCATGGCGAGGCGACCGACCCGGCGGTCGACGTGTTCGACCGCGAGGCGGTGTTCATCACGAAAATCCTCGATCCGCTGCGCCGCCGGCTCCCGGAGTTGCGGGTGGTACTCGAGCACATCACGACGGCCGATGCGGTCGCTTACGTCGAGCGCGGCGGGCCGAACCTCGCGGCGACGATCACCGCGCATCACCTGATCATCAACCGCAACGCCATCTTTCAGGGCGGCATCCGGCCGCACCTCTACTGCCTGCCGATCGCCAAGCGCGAGAAGCACCGGCTGGCGCTGCGTCGTGCGGCGACCTCGGGCGCGGCGCAATTCTTTCTCGGCACCGACAGCGCGCCGCACGCGATCCCGACCAAGGAGACCGCCTGCGGCTGTGCCGGCATCTTCACCGCCGCGTCGGCGGTCGAGCTTTATGCGCAGGTGTTCGACGAGGAAGGCGCGCTCGACAAATTCGAGGCCTTCGCCTCGCTCAACGGACCGGAATTCTACGGCCTGCCGCCGAACGAGAGCCGGGTGACGCTGCGGCGCGAGGACTGGCCCATGACGGATCGCGTCGGCGACGGCGATCTCGCGGTGTCACCATTCCGTGCCGGCGAGACGCTCGGGTGGCGGCTATATTAGTCTAGCCACCCTGCAATGAAGTTCCGCTCCCCGGCGAAAGTCTTCAGCATCTCGGGAAGCGGATCAGTGGATCCCGGCTCTCGCCGGGAAACGCAAATTTTGCTTTAGCGGTGTGCAGCTGCGATCACGTCGAGGAAAATCCGCTCCAGCCGTTTCGACTGGGTCCTGGCGTCGAAGCGGTCGAGCGCGACGCGGCGTGCCTCGGCGCCCATTGCCCGCGCGAGATCAGGTGCCTGGACCAGACGGCGGAGCGCGGCGGTCAAAGCCTCCACATCGCCGCCAGGCACGAGGAACCCGGTGCGGGCGTCCTCGACCGCCTCGCCGATGCCGGCGTGATGGGTCGCGACGATCGGCGCGCCCGCGGCCATGGCCTCGAGCACGACATTCGGCAGACCCTCGGCATCGCCGCTGGCGGCCTCGACGCTCGGCACGCAGACCGCGAGCGCACCGTGCATCATCCGGCGCAGTTCAGCATTGGGCAGCCAGCCGGGAAACTCGATCATGCGGAGGTCGCTCGCCTGGCGCTTCAGCTCGCCGGCGATCGGGCCGTCACCGACCAGCTTCAGTTGCACGCCCCTGCCCTCGCGCTCGAGCCGGCGCATCGCCTCGATCAAGGTCGGGATGCCCTTTTTCTCGACAAAGCGGCCGGCGAACAGCAGATAGGGACGCAGCGCGGCGGGCCGTGGCTCGTCGTCCGACCCGTCCATCTCGACACCATAACGATGCACGATCAGCTTTTCCGGCGGAAAGCCGCGCGCCAGCAGCCGGTCGCGGATGAAGTCGGAGACGCAGATGATGAGCGCTGCCTCGCGCTGCAGCGCGGCAAGCCGCTGCTGGTAGATCGTCGGCAGCAGGCCGCGGCGGTAATGCTTGTCCTTGGTCGCGTCACCGCCGTGATACTGCACGACCAGCGGCACGCCGAGCGCGCGGGCGATCGGCAGTGCCAGTGCGCCGCCACGGCCGAAATGCGCATGCACCAGGCGCGGATTGAGCGCGCGCAGATCGGGGACGGGTGGCAGCGTGCCGAGATGCTTGAAGCGGGCACGGTCGAGCGCACCGAGCAGGCCGCTCCGCCCGAGCATCAACGGCGCGACGCCGAGATCGCCAAGCCCGTCACCGGTGTGACGGCCGACCCAGATCGGGTGCAGCCGCTCGAAGCCGATATAGAGGCGGCGCAGGAAATGCGCTTCCGAGCGCGGCACGATGCGGTCGCGGTAGACCAGGATGTTTTCCCGCGCGCTGGTCATGGGATCAGCGCCTCGTAGCGCGCGGCGACCTCGTCCCAGCCAAGGCCGCGTTGCGCTTGCAGCGCCCCGTGATGCCAGAGCCGCCACAGCGCATCGTCGCGCAGCACGGCGATCGCGGCGGTGGCGAAATCGTCGTCACTGGTCGCGACGCGGCCGCTGAGCCCATCGGCGACGCGCTCGCCGACCGAACCCAACGGCGTCACCACGGCGGGCACACCGAGCGCCTGAGCCTCGGCGAGCGCCAGGCAGAACGTTTCGCCGGGATCGCCGCGGTAGAGCATCGCCCTCGCGCTCGTCAGCATCTCGACCAATTGCTCGCGCCCGACCGGGGCATGGCGGTGGACGCCTTCGTGCCTTAGCGCCTCGGCGCGGGCCAGCACCGCATCGATCTCGCGCGCGTGTTTCGTCATCCCGCCATAAACCGCCGTGCCGGCATAGATGTGCAGCTCCGCCTGCGGCACGGCCGGCCTGATCCTAGCGGCCCAGAGATCAAGCAGCCAGTCGAGGCCGCGCAGCGGGTTCGAGGTGAAGATCGCGCGCGGCGGCGGCGGCTCGCGCTGCTCGGCATGGCGGAAGCGGTCGAGCACGCCATAGGGGATGACCATCCGCCCGCCGTCGACGATCCACGGCGGGATGGTCGAGGCGTGGTAAGCGCCGGTCGTCACGATCAGCGGCCGATACCAGGCGATGCGCGCCGCCATGCGCGGCTTCAACAGATAGCCGGCCGGGTTGTGCAGCCACAGCACGCGGCGCCTCGGGCGAGCCACCAGCCCGATGAGGCGATGCCCGCGATTGCCGATATAGAGGCCGCAGGAGCGCGGTATGTCGCCGCGGTCGATCGGCGCCCAGGCGACGCCCTTGTGGCGTAGCGGTGCGGCGCAGCGGCTAAAGGCGCGGACGTCATGGCCGCGCGCGGCGAGCGCCTCGGCGAGCGCGACGAAGGCGGTTTCGGCGCCGCCGAGCGGGCCCGTCTCGGCCATCGCCCCGTCAAAGGCGATACCGTCATCGGCCATCACGACACTCGCCATTACTCTTTTTCCAGTCGCGCCTTGAGGTAGGACAGGATCGGGTAGAGCCCGGCGCAGAGCGCGATCAGAAACCCGTACGGCCCTTCGCGATAGCCCTGCCGCGCGACATAGCATTTCCAGAACCGGCTGAAGATGCGCCGCACGTTGCGCCGATAACTGCCGATCTCGCCACTGTCGCGCAAATCCCGGGCGCGCGCGGTGGTGTAGCGATCGAGCCGACCGATCATGTCGGAGATGTTGCGGTCGACATGATGGACGAGCCGGCCCTTGAGCATCGGTCCTTGCGAGCCCGACAGCGTCACCTCCGGGTGCACGCGCTGATCGCCCCATCGCTTGGCGCCGCGGCGGTAGAGCCCGGCAAAAGCGCCCTTGCCGAACGACGCGCCCCAACCGTGGCGTACCAGCCGGTCGCCGATGTAGTTGTCGACCGGGATCAGGTGCCACGAGTCTGCGGAAAGCGAGCAGGCGCGGCGGATTTCGTCCGCCAGCGCCGGCGGCACCCGCTCGTCGGCATCGACTTCGAGCAGCCAAACACCGCGGGCGGCATTGATGCCGGCATGGCGGCGCGGCCCCTCGCGCTCCCAGGCCCCTTCGACGATGTTCGATGCGAAGAGTTGCGCGATTTCCTTCGACTTGTCGGTGCAGCGGTCGAGGACGACGACGATTTCGTCGCAGAAGCTGAGCCCCTTGAGGCATTCGGCGAGCTGCGCCTCTTCGTTGTGCGCGACGACGACCGCGGAGAGCAGCGGGCGGCCGTCGCTCACGCCGCTTTGCTCGCCACGCGCGACCAGAGGCTTTTCGCCGCCGCCACCGCGGTCTCGACCGACAGCGTGTCCATCAGCGTATCGGTGGTGCGGTGGTCGAAATCCTGAGCGAACTGGGCCTGCCACGCCGCCTCGGTGCGTACTGTCGCGGTGCGCTCCCCCCACGGAGCGTACTGGTCGATCGGGCTCGGTCCGAAGAGGCCGAGCGTCGGCGTGCCGCTTGCCGCGGCGATGTGCATGAGCCCGGTGTCGTTGCCGATGAACATCGCCGAGCGGCGCAGCGCCGCCGCCGCGGTCAACAGGTCGACGCCGATCAGGTCGATCGCCCGGCCGGGCGCGAT
>JASHUW010000617.1 GCA_030039815.1 Alphaproteobacteria bacterium | reverse complement strand
TTTGTCACGCATGTCGAATCGCTGTTCATGCCGTGGAACATCGAAGGGCTGCTCGCCGGCTTTACCGAGGATTGCATCGTCCGGTTCGGCGATCTTCCCGAGCTGCGCGGCAAGCCGGCGGTCGAAGACCTGTTGCAGAGCCGCATGGGGCGCCAGGTGGGCTATCGCTTCAAAAAGGAATTCCGCGCGCTGATGGGCGACAAGATCGCCAATTACTGGGAAGGCTGGTGGCAGGACCGGCTCACCGGCAAGAAGATGCAAGGCCGCGGCGTCGAGGTGGGGACGATGCGCGACGGCAAGATCGCGGTCTGGGAAGCCGCGTTCAATGTCAAGGAAGAGGGCGGCGCGAGCGCGATGGGTCTGCTCTGAGCGCCGGACAACCGCCAGTGCGTCCTTCGAGGCTCCGCTTCGCTCCGCACCTCAGGATGAGGGCTGTCCTCATGCCATCCTCAAAACCTCCTCATCCCGAGGAGCGCTCCTAGGCGCGTCGCGAAGGACGCAAAGTCCCAGATGCCGCGATCGGGTAAGCCCCAAGGGGGACAAAATGATGCATCGGCACTCGTCGCATAGCGGTTGCGCCGGTCCGTCGCGCCGACTGATGCTCGGGGGTCTCACCGGGGTCGCGGCGCTGGGGCTGGCGACGGCGCGCGCCGACGATCCGCACGATCCGGCGCCGCGCCGGGTCGATGTGCACCATCATTTCTTCCCGCCCGCCTATCTCGACAAGATCGAGGAGGTGGTCGGCAACAAGCCGAGCCCGCTGATGACCGGGTGGAGCGCGGCCGGCGTGCTCGACCACATGGACCAGACCGGCGTCGCCACCGCGATCCTGTCGATGTCGGCCTGGGGGCCGCATTTCAAGGACGGGAGCCAAGCGCGCAACCTGGCGCGGGCGTGCAACGATTACGCGGCGCAGACCAGCCGCGACCATCCCGGCCGGTTCGGCCTGTTCGCGGCGATGCCGCTCCCCGATATCGACGGCGCACTCGCCGAGATCGCCTATGCGCTCGACACGCTGAAGGCGGACGGGGTCGGGCTGATGACGAGCTATGGCGAGAAGTGGCCGGGCGATCCCGCCTTCGCGCCGGTGTTCGAGGAGCTCAACCGGCGCAAGGCCATCGTCTATTTCCACCCGAACACGCCGCAATGCTGCGGCGGCCTGGTGCCGGGCTCGACCCCGGCGATGCTCGAATGGCCCTACGATACCGGCCGGACGGTGCTGAGCCTGCTGCTGTCGGGATCGCTGGTGAAGTATCCGGAGATCAGATGGATCTTCTCGCATGCCGGCGGGCCGGTGCCGGCGCTGGCCGGGCGCATCGTCAACATGACCCGCACGCGTTCCGACCTCGCGCAGATCGCGCCGCAAGGGGTGATGCACGAGCTGACCCGGCTGCATTACGACACCGCCAACGCCTATTTCGCGCCGACCACGGCGGCGCTGCTCAAGTTCGTGCCGGCGAGCCAGGTGCTGTTCGGCAGCGACTACCCGTATTTCACGCTCGAACAGAATGTTGACGGGCGCGCGGAAATCCCGCTCACCCAGGCCGAACGCCAGGCGATCGACCGCGGCAACGCCGCCCGGCTGATGCCACGGCTCGCAGCATAGGAGAACCGAATGGACATAGAGGTCGAGGTCGACATCGACGACAACTTGCTGGCTAGGGCGCGCGAGCATACCGGCCTCACCGAGGTTCAGGCCGTCGTTACGGCCGCGCTAAGGGCCTTCATTGAGCTGGAAACTCAGCGACGCGCCCGGCTCGGCATTTCGGAGAGCTAGCCCTCGCGGCACTTGACCATGCGCAGCGGGGTGTAGATCTGCACCACCTCGCCGCGCTGGTTGACGACGCGGTTGCGGGTGCGGACAAGGCCGCGGCCCGGGCGGCTTTTCGACAGACGCGCCTCGACCACCTCGCATTCGACGTGGATGGTGTCGCCGGCGACCACCGGGCCTTTGACGTCGAGCTCCATGTGCAGGAACGCGAAGCCGGTGTGCTGCATCGTCGACTGGGTCAGCAGCCCCTCGGCGAAGGCGTAAACAAGCGCCCCCGGCGCCGGCCGGCCCTTGATGTCGCTTTCCTCCTTGAGGAATTCGAGGTTGGTGAACAGCACCTCGACCATGCCGGTGCAGTTGACGAAATTGGTGATGTCGGCCTCGGTGACGGTGCGGCCGATCGTCTTGAACTGCCGCCCGACCGGCAGATCCTCGAAATAGAGGCCGAGCCCCACGGTTTCCATCTGATGCTCCCGCAACGCCGCGCGCCGATGCTAGCATGGCGACGCCGCCATCTTTAAGGAACCGCCATGCCCCGGATCGCCCTCATCCATGCCGTCGCGGTGGCGATGCCGCCGGTACACGAGGCGTTCCGCCAGCTCTGGCCCGAGGCGGAGTGCGTCGACATTCTCGACACCTCGCTGTCGCGCGATCGCGAGCGCGAGGGGCGGCTGACCGAGACGATGATCGGGCGCTTTCTGCTGCTGGCGAAATACGCCGAGGATAACGGCGCCGCGGGCATCCTCTTCACCTGCTCGGCCTTTGGCGAGGCGATCGAGCGGGCGGCGGAACGGGCGCAAGTCCCGGTGCTGAAGCCCAACGAGGCGATGTTCGCGGCGGCGCTCGCCGCCGGCAAGCGGCTCGGCATGCTCGCGACCTTCGCGCCGAGCGTCGCCGGGATGGAAGAGGAATTCCGCGACATGGCCGGCGCGGCCGGGTCCAAGGCGGCGCTCAGCAGCTTTTGCGTGCCGGGCGCGATGAAGGCGCTGCAGTCCGGCGATGGCGCCGAGCACGACCAGCTTTTGGCGATTGCCGCGCCGCGCTTCGCCGACCATGACGCGGTGCTGCTCGCGCATTTCTCGACCTCGCGCGCCGCGGCGGCGGTCAAGGCGGCGGTGCGCTGCCCGGTGCTGACCGCGCCCGGCGCGGCGGTGACCAAGCTGAAAGGACTGATCGGCTAAGGCCGCGACCAGACGCGACAGAACCGGCGGAGGAACCCGACCCGGCGGGAGCAGTCCGCAGTGGGCGCGGCGATCAACTTTCGGTGTGCGCGGCAAATCGGAAGGCCGGTCTGATACGCTGCCATCATCATGAAAATGGCATTGGCGTTCCTCTTCCTGATGCTGCTGGCGGGCTGCGGCCACGTCTCCGGCCCATGCCCCGATCCCGATCCCGACCCGACCGACGCCTGCTCCACATCGCACAGCCAGACCCACGGCATGTAGATCGCGCCGATGGCGCTTCCGCCATAGCGATGGGCCGATCATTGCAGCCGTGGCAACACGATGGTCGAGGCACCCCGGCACGAGGACCCGAAAGCGCTCCGCCTCCCCGCGGCTCCATCTGCCAGTAATCGTCGGCCGTCGTCGTCGTCGAGGGGCGAACCCTTGGCGGTAATAGCTCAGCTGAAAATGAACGATGAAATGGTTGGCCTCGATCGGAGCGGTGAAATTGGACCAGCTGTCCCCATCGTTGCTGGTCGCCGCGACGCCGCGAACACGGCCTTGAGCGTCGCCTGACTGAATGACGAGGATGGGCTTCTCGCCGGCCGGATTACCCTGCCATGTCGCCGGTCCCCAAGCACCCAGCAGCGCGCGATATTGCGGCGGGGGTGGAAGTCGGAGGCATATCCTCGCGAAAAACATCAGAGTTCTGCGCGGCAGCGGGCAACGCGACGAGCGACAAAAGACCAACGACGAGGCTGCCGGCACGGGTCATGGTGCGTTACAGCATAGAGCCAAACGAGGCTGTTGGGGGTGCTTCCGGCTCCGCGACGAGGCCCAGGACCGATCGCAGCCAGCTCAGCGACGAGCGGCTG
>JASHUW010000616.1 GCA_030039815.1 Alphaproteobacteria bacterium | reverse complement strand
GCGATCTGCGCCGAGAGACGGCTGTAGACCCGGCGAGCGTTGCCCTCGAAGATCTTTGCCTTGTCGATCGCCGACAGCGGGAGCTGGTCGATATAGCGCTTGGTGTCGTCGTAGTGGTGGCCGGTTTCGGGATCGATGCCGCGCACCGCGCCGATCATTTCCGAGGCGAAGAGGATGTTGTCGACCGGGATGACCTTGGCCAGCAGCTCCTGGCCCGGCAGGTGGTAGACGCAGGTGTCGAAGAACACGTTCTTCAGCATGATCTCCGACAGCACGCCGAGCTTGGCGTCCTGCGCCAGGCCGCGATAGCGCCCCCAGTGATACGGCACCCCACCGCCGCCATGCGGGACGATGAATTTGATCGTCGGGAAATCCTTGAACACCGATGAGACCATCAGCTGGTTGAAACCCGCCGTGTCGCCGTTGAGGTAATGCGAGCCGGTCGTATGATGCGTCGGGTTACACGAGGCGCTGACATGGATCATCGCCGGGATGTCGTACTCGACCATCTTCTCGTAGACCGGATACCAGTAGCGGTCGCCGAGCGGCGGGTCCTGCCAGTGCCCGCCCGACGGGTCGGGGTTCAGATTGATCCCGACCATGCCGTACTCGTTGACGCAGCGGTCGATCTCGGCGAGGCAGTTCTTGGGGCTGACGCGCGCGCTCTGCGGCAGCATCCCAACGCCAATGAAGTTCTTCGGGAAGAGCGTGCAGACGCGATGGATCAGCTCGTTGCAAGCGCTGGCCCAGGCTTCGCTGGTCGTCGCGTCGCCGAGATGGTGACCCATCCCCGCGGCGCGCGGCGAGAAGATCGTCAGGTCGGTGCCGCGCTCGCGCTGCACTTTCAGCTGGCCGCCGGTGATCGTCTCGCGAATTTCGTCATCGGTGATCGACGGCCGCGGCGGCGCTGCCTTGCCGGCGGCATGCGCTTCGATCTGCTGCGTACGCCAGCCCTCGTGCTGGCGGGGAGAGGTGGTGTAGTGGCCGTGGCAATCGATGATCATGGCGCGGTGCCTCCTCTCTGGTTCGCGCGCGAGGAAACCATCGCGCTCGCCGCGCCGTCAATCACCGGCCGCGCCGTGCTTATTCCGCCAGCGTCTCGTTGAGCCCAACCGACTTTGCGACCTTTGCGCGCCGTCGCCTCGCCCAACCGGAGCCGAACTTGCCGGGCACATCCTCCTGCTGCAGCCGGAGCCGAACCCGCAGCAGATCGCGCCAGCTGAGATAGCCCACGAGCGTCGGGTCGTCGCCCGCGATGACCGCGAGATGCGCGACGTTGAGCCGGGTCATGCGCTCGATGACGCCTTCCAGGTACTCGTCCGGGTGGGCGATCGGCACGCTGGTGCCTTTGAGCAGCTCGCCGAGCATCATCCGCCGATGCCGACCGGCCCGCCGCCACGCGATCACCGCGGGCGGGTCGACGATGCCGACCACGCGGCGCGCCGCGTCGACTACCGGAAAGCTCGGGTGGTTGGTGCTCGGATCGGTCAGGAAGTTGACCGTCTGGTGCAGGGTCATCGTATCGGGCAGCGTCACGACATCGGTTGTCATCACGTCGCGCACGCGGGCCAGCGCAAAGGCGTCGATGCGGTACTCGCGCACCAGATGATGGCCGCGCCGAGCGATCTTCTCGGTGAGGATCGATCGCTTGAGCAACAGCACCGTCAGCAGATGCGCCGTCACGCAGGC
This sequence comes from Alphaproteobacteria bacterium, assembly GCA_030039815.1. GTDB lineage: Bacteria > Pseudomonadota > Alphaproteobacteria > ATCC43930 > CGMCC-115725 > DATARH01. Next base: position 1,327 of record JASHUW010000616.1, on the reverse strand, counting down.
GGTGATGAGGGGGAGCAGCACATGCGTATTGCCGGTCAGCTCGACGGCGAAAAAGGTCGCGGTCAGCGGCGAGCGCATGGTCCCGCCCATGATCGCGGCCATCGCCAGGAGCGCCCAGAAGCCGGGGCTAGCGGCGGGGAGCACGGCAGCGAGCACGCTGCCCAATCCGCCCCCCATGATCAGCAACGGCGCCAGCACGCCGCCCGAGGTCCCGGAGCCGAGCGCCACCGCCCAGATGACGCCCTTGACCGCCATCAGCATCAGGCCGGATGCGGGAACCATCCCGCCCTGCATCATCAATGCGATCTCGGGGTAGCCGACGCCAAGCGCCCGCGGGTCGATCAGTCCGCCGATGCCGACAACCACGCCGCCGAGCACCGGCCACCACATCCAGTGGATTGGCAGCTTCGTGAACAGGTCCTCGCAGGCGTAGACCATCTGCGTCAACAGCCCGGACAGCAGCCCGGCGAGCACCCCGACGAGCACCCAGCAGCCCAACCCGACAGCCGTAAGCTGCATGCCGCCGGTGAACGGGAACAGCGGCAGTGGCATATGCAGCCAGGCACGCTCGGTGGCTGCGGTAATCGCGGCTACCGCTACCGGCACAAAACTGCGCGGCGACCATTCGAACAACAAAAGTTCCACCGCCAGCATGATTGCCGCGATCGGCGTCCCGAACACCGCGGTCATGCCTGCCGCCGCACCGGCGACGAGCAGCGTCTTGCGCTCGGCGTCGCTGACCGGCAGCACTTGGCCGATCAGCGAGCCCACCGCGCCGCCGGTCATGATGATCGGTCCCTCGGCGCCGAACGGCCCGCCGGTGCCGATGGCGATGGCCGAGGATAGCGGCTTCAGGATCGCCACTTTCACATCAAGGCGGCTGCGTCCGAGGAGGATCGCCTCGATCGCTTCTGGGATACCGTGTCCGCGGATTTTCTCGCTGCCGTAACGCGCCATCACGCCGACGACGATCGCACCGACCACCGGCACGAGCGCGGCGGCCAGCCCGAGCGGGGAGTGGGCGAGGTTGGGCACGTCGAGGCTGAAACGTCCGAAATACGCAAGGTTGGTGAACAAGCGGATCAAGTTCAGCAGGATCACGCCGCAAGCCACGCCCGCCGTGCCGACGACGACGGCGATGAGACTGATCAGCACGACCCGCGGGCCGGTGGTGAAATCGCCGAGCTTCTTCAGGCCGTCAGCCACGAAGCTGAGCGGCTGAGGGCCCGGTTCTTCTTTTCGGCTTTGCGTCACGTGGTTCTTCCCCGTCCTGTTGCACGCGAAATGACGTTTCCCAAATCGGAAGCGCCATCGCCTATCGGAAGGC
>JASHUW010000615.1 GCA_030039815.1 Alphaproteobacteria bacterium | reverse complement strand
TGTCGCTGATCGATTCCGGCGAGCTCAACCGGCCGAACAATCGTCGCGTGACGCTGGCGACGTCGCTGTTCCGCGCCGCCGCGCCGCCCGACCCCGATCGCGACGACTGGGCGGAGTGGCAGGCGCTGCTCTCGAACCCCGAATCGCCGCCCGGCGAACCGCCGGAAAATGCGCTGCGCTTTACCACGAGCCACGGCTACGGCACGGTGTCGAGCACGCTCGTCGCGCTGCCGCAACCCAACGCGGGCGAACAAAAGCCGCGCTTTCGTTACGCGCAATGGCAGCCAACCGCCACCCCTTGGGCCGATATCTCCGCCGCGACGACATCGCCGGCGCGCTGACATTGTTGGCCCCTATCCTGCTTGCTATATCAAGGGTGCGGATCAGCGCGAACAAACACAGCCGGAAGGAGCCGGATGTCGCGACGCCGACAAATCTATGAAGGCACGGCGAAGGTGCTGTTCGAGGGCCCCGAGCCCGGCACCCTCGTGCAGTACTTCAAGGACGATGCGGCCGATCGCGAGAAGCGCGGCACGATCACCGGCAAAGGCGTGCTCAACAACCGCATCTGCGAATTCCTGATGCTGAAGCTCGCCGAGATCGGCATCCCGACGCATTTCGTGCGCCGGCTCAACATGCGCGAGCAGTTGGTGCGCGAGGTCGAGATCATCCCGCTGCGCGTGGTGGTGCGCAACGTCGCGGCTGGGTCGCTCGCGAAGCGGCTGGGCCTCCCCGAGGGCCAGCAGCTGCCGCGCTCGATCATCGAATACCACTACAAGAAGGCTGAATTGGGCGACCCGCTGGTCAGCGAAGAGCACATCACCGCCTTTGCCTGGGCGTCGACCCAAGACCTCGACGAAATCATGCAGATTTCGCTCAGGATCAACGATTTCCTCACCGGGCTTTTCCTCGGCATCGGCATCCGCCTCGTCGATTTCGGCCTTGAGTTCGGCCGGCTCTACAGCGACGACGACATGCGCATCGTCGTCGCCGACGAGATCAGCCCGGACAACATGCGCCTCTGGGACATCCGCACCTCGGAGAAGCTCGACAAAGACCGCTTCCGCGAGGATCTCGAAAAGGTCGCCGAGGGCTACCAGGAGGTGGCGCGCCGGCTCGGCATCCTGCCGGAAGGCGGCCCCGCCGATTTCAAAGGGCCGAGGACGATCCAATGATGGTGGGCCAATGAAGGCCAGGGTGCATGTGAGCCTCAAATCGGGCGTGCTCGACCCGCAGGGCAAGGCGATCGGCAACGCGCTCGCCTCGCTCGGATTCACCGGTGTCGGCGAGGTGCGGCAAGGGAAGCTCATCGAGATCGAGCTGGAAGGCAGCGATCGCGCCGCGGCGCAGGCCAAGGTCGAGAAGATGTGCCAGGAGCTGCTCGCCAACCCGGTCATCGAAAATTACGCGATCGAGCTGGAATGACCGTGAACGGCAAGACTGCCAATGCGTCCTTCGAGGCCCCGCTGCGCGAGGCGCCTCAGGATGAGGGAGTTTTGCGGATGGCATCCAATGACTGTCCTCATCCTGAGGTGCGACCACCGGGCCTAGACCCGGTGGGGGCCTCGAAGGACGCACAGCCGCTTTCCGGCCGAAGGGCCGCATGAAAGCCGCGGTCGTCATCTTCCCCGGCACCAACCGCGAGCGCGACGTGTGCGCCGCGCTGAAGCGGGCGAGCGGCGACGAGCCGGCGATCGTCTGGCACCGCGACAGCGAATTGCCGGCGGCCGATCTGATCGTGCTGCCCGGCGGGTTCGCCTACGGCGACTACCTGCGCTGCGGCGCGATGGCGGCGCATTCGCCGATCATGCGCGAGGTCAAGGCGCGCGCGGCGAAAGGCGTGCCGGTGCTCGGCATCTGCAACGGCTTCCAAGTGCTCACCGAGGCCGGGATGCTGCCCGGCGCGCTGCTCGCCAACCGCACGCTCTCGTTCATCTGCCGCGATGTCCATCTGCGCGTCGAGACCTCGCAGACCCTCTTCACCTGCGGCTACGAGGCCGGCCAGACGATCCGCGTGCCGGTGGCGCATGGCGAGGGCAACTACACCGCCGACGCGGCGACGCTCGACCGGCTGGAGGGCGAAGGCCTCGTCGCGTTCCGCTATTGCAGTCCGGCGGGCGAGTTGACCGACATCGACAACGTCAACGGCTCCGCGCGGTGCATCGCCGGCGTGTTCAACGACACGCGCACGGTGCTGGGGCTGATGCCGCATCCCGAGAACTCGACCGACCCGCTCCTCGGCTGCACCGACGGCCAAGGGCTCTTCAACGGGATCGTGAGCGCGCTGCAGTGAGTGACGGCTCCAACGTCACCCCAGTCCTCGCCGCGGAGATGGGGCTTTCGGCCGAGGAGTTCGCGCGCGTCGAAAGTATCCTCGGCCGCACACCCAACCTGACCGAACTCGGCGTCTTCTCGGCGATGTGGAGTGAGCACTGCTCGTACAAATCGTCGAAAATCTGGCTGAAGACGCTGCCCACCGAGGGGCCACGGGTCATCTGCGGGCCGGGCGAGAATGCCGGGGTCGTCGACATCGGCGACGGCGACGCGGTCGTCTTCAAGATCGAGAGCCACAACCACCCCTCGTTTATCGAGCCCTACCAGGGCGCGGCGACCGGGGTCGGCGGCATCCTGCGCGACGTGTTCACGATGGGCGCGCGGCCGATCGCGATCCTCGATTCGCTGCGCTTCGGCGGCACCGACCATCCCAAGACCCGGCATCTTGTCGGCGGCGTGGTCGCCGGCATCGGCGGCTACGGCAATTGCGTCGGCGTGCCGACGGTCGGCGGCGAGTGCCAGTTCCATCCGAGCTACAACGGCAACATCCTGGTCAACGCGATGTGCGTCGGCCTCGCCCGCGCCGACCGCATCTTCTATTCGGCCGCCTCCGGCGCCGGGAACCCGGTCATCTATGTCGGCGCCAAGACCGGACGCGACGGCATTCACGGCGCGACGATGGCCTCGGCCGAGTTCGCCGAGGACGCGGGCGAGAAGCGCCCGACGGTGCAAGTCGGCGACCCGTTCACCGAGAAGCTCCTGATCGAAGCGTGCCTCGAACTGATGGCGGGCGACGCGATCGTCGCGATCCAGGACATGGGCGCGGCGGGGCTCACCTCGTCGGCGGTCGAGATGGCGGGAAAAGGCGGGCTCGGCATCGAGCTCGACCTCGACCGCGTGCCGATGCGCGAAGCCGGCATGAGCCCTTACGAGATCATGCTGAGCGAGAGCCAGGAGCGCATGCTGATGGTGCTGCGCCCCGGCAGCGAGGCCGAAGCCCGCCACGTCTTCGAGAAATGGGAATTGGATTTCGCGGTTATCGGCCATGTCACCGATACCGGGCGGCTGATCCTCAAGATGCATGGGCAGATCGCCGCCGACATCCCGGTCGGACCGCTGGTCACCGAGGCGCCGCTCTACCATCGCCCGACCCAACCGCGACCGAAGCCGGCGGAGATCGACCCGGCCTCTCTGCCCGCCCGCGACCCGATCGATTGCCTGAGGAAGCTGATCGCCTGCCCCGACCTCGCCTCAAAACGGTGGATCTGGGAGCGCTACGACCATCTCGTGATGGGCAACACGGTCAAGCGTCCCGGCGGCGACGCCGCGGTGGTGCGGGTCAACGCCGCCGGCAAGGCGCTGGCGCTCAAAACCGATTGCACGCCGCGCTACTGCCGCGCCGACCCCGAGACCGGCGGCATGCAGGCGGTCGCGGAAAGCTGGCGTAA
>JASHUW010000614.1 GCA_030039815.1 Alphaproteobacteria bacterium | reverse complement strand
CGGGCGGCCTTGTCGGCTTTGGCGTCACCATCAATTTCCCCGCTGGCTCGATCCCGGGAAGTCAGCAGCTCAGCTTCCAGGCCGGCGTCATCGCCACCGTGGGCGGCAGCATTGTCCCGGGCGTGCTGTCGCTGCAGGGTTCCGTCTCGTTCGCCTTCCTGCTCGTGATCACACTCGGTTCGTCACCGTCGATCGGCATCGGTTGCCAGCTCACGATCTCGGTAAGCGGCCAACTGCTGAGCGGCCTGCTCGGCATCAGTTTCACCGCGCAAGCGACCGGGATCGTGACCGTCACCTCACCGCAATCCGTGCAGGCGACGTTCAGCGTCTCGGTCGACATCACGGTCTGCTGGTTCCTCGATATCCCGTTCAGCGTGACGTTTCAGTACACCCAATCGCTCTGACCGAATGGGGTCAAATCCGATGGCTACGAACCCGACATACACCGTCAGCCTTTCGGCTTTCCCACAACGATGGGACGGCGCGAACATCCGCTTGCGGATACTTGTCATGCCCCAAGGCAGTCCGCTTTCGCCGCTGCTGACCGGCGTCTCGCCAACGCCAAATTCCCCGGCCTTCGCCGACGGCAAGCCGCAATTCGTCGCCGAATTGATCCCCTCGCTGGCGGCGCTGCCGGCACCCGGCGCGGTCGCCGCGCAGGTCAATCTGACGACGACCCCGCCGACGGGTGCGCGCGCACTATTCGAGCAACTCGCCACGCAGTTCAACATCCAGCCAACGCCGCCGGGGAGTCCGCGAGTCAACGGCTACAGCATCAGCAAGTATCTGCCCGACAGCTATCGCGACGCGTTCAATTTCGATCGCCCGAGCACGCCGTTCGCGGTGACCGATGACAGCTACTTCTGCCTGCTGAAGAACCCGTCGTACAACACCTTCCAGCCGGCGCCCCCGAGCACAGTCAGCTGGGGGCGAGTGATGGGATATGTGATGCGGCAGCCGCTGCTGTCGAGCGCGCTGGGGCTCATCTATGACACGACTTTCGCCCTTCCCGATCCGAGTTCTTTCGCGAATGGCGGCTGGCTTTACGTCAATTTCGCCAGCGGCAGCGACTTCGCTCAGCAAATCGCCGCCAATCCGGCGCTGATGCAGGCCTATGCGGCGCGCATCCCGCCGCTGACGGCGCCGCGTCAGCTTTTCGCCGCTGTGCTCTTCCCGGTGCTCGCGACCCCGAGCGGCGATTACGACGACGTCTTTGTCGAGGCCCAGGAATACGACGACGGGTTCGTCAAGATCGTGCATGGCGAGCAACCCACCCAGTCCGCGCTGCTAGACCCCTCCGGCACTCTGCCCCCGTCGGCCGATTTCGGGCTGCGCATGGGCTGGGATGACGAGCAGGTCACCACCTGGTTCAACCGCCAGGTCGACGCCAACCAGATCGACGCGCCGTTCGGGGTCGCCGGATACTGCCTCGATGCCCGCCAGCACGGCAGCACGACATGGAACTCGTTGTGTCAGGTTAGCGCCACCCTCTCGCTCGGCACGACGCCGCTCGGCACGTTCAACGGGGAACTTGGCGTCGAGACGCTCCCGCTGCAGCTCGACCCGACGCAGCCAACCGCCTGGTGGCTGCCGAGCTATTTCGGGCAGTGGCGCGGCGGGTCGGCGGTGCTCGCCGATCCGGTCGCGCTCCAGCTGCATGGGACCACCAATCCCAGCCTGGGTCAGCCGTACACCGCCGTTAATCCCGACGCGGTGCCGCTGCTGTACGGCCAGAGCTACGATCTGCGTGTGCGGATGATGGATTTGACCCGTACGGGTCCAAATGCCGGTGACAGCCCGATCAACCCGGGGCCGGCGCCCATCGCGACGATACCGTTCCGTCGCTTGCAGCCGTTCAAGACCGTCTCGATCACGAATCTCAACCTGCTCGCGACCCCCGCCGCGCCGCAAACGAGCTATCAGATCGCGCGGCCGCTGCTGAATTACCCCGGCGCCGTTTTCGCCGGCATTCCCAACGCCGTCGCCGAGCTCCTCGCCGACCTGCCAAACGCGATGGCGCAAGGCCGCGAGGCCGGTCTGCCCGACCCCGACGCGGTCATGCTGCAGATCGAAGTGCTGGTGCGGCAACTGGCGAACGACGCGGCGATCTTCGCCCCCGGCAACGAGGGGGAGCCATATTCGCTGCTTTACACGACGACGCGCGCGTTTCCCACGGATGTGACGCAGGCGCTGCAGCTCGACATCTCGTTCCAGGATGTACCGGATATCACGACGTTACCGCCGCAGCCAACGAGCGGACCGCTGGTGCTGCCGACCGCCCGCGACATCCGCCTGATCTTCAGCGCCGCCGCCGCACCGGACCCACAATTGCTCTACTGGGGTTCGGCGGAGGCGATGCAGGGCCAGACATTCGAGGTGCCGACGGGCGCCTACGGCGTCGATGAGACGGGGATCTTTGTCTCCAACATCGCCGCCAACCAGATTTGCGGGATCATGTTGCAGCCGGATCCTGTGCAAACCTCCAATTTCGCGCAGATGCTGGCGGTGATCGGGCAGAGCGGGACCACCACCTCGGATTGCGCCATGCTGCTCGCCGAGCAGCTGTCGCTTAACGTCACGGGACTCACCTATACGGCACAGGCGGGCGAGCGCACCGTCTTCGGATGCTCCGCGGCGCTGCGCCACTCGCTCTCGCCCGAACACGGCGCCATCACGTTTTCGGCAACGACCGAACTGTGCCAGCAATGGGTGATCGCGATCACGCTGCAACTCAACCGGGACTGGAGCTGGTCGAGCCTGGCGGCGAACTGGCCAAATGTGGCGCCGATGAGCTTCGAGGTGAAGAACGGCGCCGGCACCGTCGTCGGCACCATCGACCTCACCCAGTCGGTCAGTGGCACCGCGCTCGCCAATCCCGACCGCAGCACGACGAACCTGATCTTCTTCGACGCGGTGAGCCCGCTGCCGGCCGCCGGAGCCTTCCCGGCGGAGCTCAACCTCTCCTATACCGTGACGCCGCAGTTTCCCGCGACGCCGGCCCACCAGGATCCGCCGCTGAACCTGTCGGTGACATTGCCGATCGCGGCGAACCCGGTGCAGACGCCGCAACTGGCCTCGGCGGGGATCGCGCTCTCGCCTTACGCGCCGGCCTCCGACTATTCCGCGACCGCGCCGCGGCAGCGCGCGTTATGGCTCGAATTTAGCGCGCCGATCGCCGATCCCGACGACACCTATTTCGGACGGGTGCTGGCCTACGCGCCGGACCAGATGCTGACCGGGGCTCCGTTCGCCGGTCCGAGCGGCATCGATCCGCCGCCGGAGCCTCCGCTGGCGATCTCCCCCGAGTTGATCCGTGTGATTGTGCCCGGACAGTCCGACGACGAGGCGGGGCTCTCCGCGATGCAGCCGCTGCTGCCGTCGAATTCACCGCTCCATTATGCGCTGCCGCTGCCGAGCGGTCTGGCGATCGATGCGCCCGAGCTCTTCGGCATGTTCGTCTATGAGTTCCGCGTCGGGCATCAACAAAAATGGTCCACCGCGCAGGGCCGGTTCGGGCCGCCGCTGCGAGTCGCTGGGGTCCAGCACCCGGCGCCCCCGCTACTCCCCGTGGTGAGCAGCATGCCAGAGACGATCTTGATCAGCGCGAGCTACGCCACGCCGGTCTTCTCCGGGCGAAACCTGCTCCCGGCACGCCCCCGTTCACAGCTTTGGGCGCTGCTCTACGCGCAGGTGACACAAGCGGACGGGGCCAGCCAGCGCAACGTCCTGTTGAGCCGACTGGTGCTTGAGCGCACCGACGAAACGGAACGGCTGATGACCCTCACCTCGGGTATGGCCGGCGGCGCATGGGCGCGCTCCCAGATCGAAGCGCTCCTCGCGGGTCTGGCGCTGCCAGCCGATGCCCCGCTCAGCGCGCTGGTCGTGGAGACGCTCCCCGACATCGGTGAATTGGCCGACCCGCTCGGCGGCGACCTCGGGAACGTCCGCATCCTGCGGACGTCCCCCTTGACTGCCATACCGGCGCTCTGTTGAAGCCGAGGAGCGTCGGTAACATGGCAAAAGCAAACCGCGGCTTTAAACAAATCTCGACAGCCGGACCCATTCATCGTGCGATCCAACCAAGGAGCCCCTGATCATGTCAGCACAAACCCCTCCCCCGCCAACGCCCACCCCTCCCGCCACAAATCAACCGGCGAGCGGCACAACGGCGCCGCAACAAACCGTCGCCAATACCATGTTGGAGGTCTACCAGAAGAACTTCGCCGCGCTGACGGCAGCGACATCCACCCTCTCGCAAAGCGCCGCGACGCTTTTCCAGACCCAGCAAGAGGCGCTGACCAGCGCGGTCCAGCAAGCGGCCACCACGAGCCGCGAGACCATCGCGGCGTGCGCGCCGCAAGGCTGCCCCGACGCGGTTGCCCGTTTCAAGCAAGCGCTCGACACCGGTCTTACGAACCTCAAGCAGATGTCGGAGCTCACCGCGGCGGCGCGGCAAACCGCCTTTGCAACAATCCAGGCGCGGATGACCGAGCTGCTGCAAGGAGGCGCGACACCCAGGTCGTTGCCCTTGGGAAACCTGACCAATCAGCCCGCAGGGACCGCGGCACCGACCCCAGTCACGGCTCAGGCGTCCGTTGCGGCTCAACCTGCCGCTGCGCCACCGGCCCCGCCTCCACCCGCGGCTCCGGCGACTAGGGCCGCGGCACCGGCGCAGCAGACTGGCCGACGCCAGAAGTAATCAGTCGCGGCCGACCCCAAACTGCAGGGCGCCGGGTCGATGGCAAGGTTGGCCCTTGCGGGTGAACCGCTGCGCGCGCGCTCCGGCCCGAGTTCAGCCGATTGACGCACGCGAGGTTGATGGCGGAAATAGAAGACTGGAATGTCACGGCCTCGGCAGAGCCGGAGCGCGACGCGGATGGGTGGCCGAGCGGTTTAAGGCACCGGTCTTGAAAACCGGCAGGGGTG
>JASHUW010000613.1 GCA_030039815.1 Alphaproteobacteria bacterium | reverse complement strand
CGGCGCGCAGCGCCTTTAAATTCGAATTTAAAGGCGCTGCGCGCCGAACAAAATCCTCAGCGTCCTTTGCGCTTCCTCTGCGTCCTTTGCGGTGAGATGTTTTTAAAAAAGGGAGTGAGACATGCCGATCCCGATGCTGTTCCTGCCGCCGCAATCCGAGAAGACGCGCGAATGGGCGAGAGCCGTCGCCGAGGCCTGCCCCGAGCTCGAGGTCATCGTGCCGGAGACGCGCGAGGGCGCCGAGCAGGCGATCGCGCTGGCCGAGGGCGCCTATGGGACGATCCCCAAGGAGCTGCTGCCGCGCGCCGGGCATTTGCGCTGGCTGCAAGCGCCGCAGGCCGCGCCGCCCGCCGGTTATTACTACCCCGAGCTGATCGCGCACCCGGTGGAGATCACCAATTTTCGCGAGATCTACAACGACCACATCGCGGCGCACATCATGTCGTTCGTGCTGGCCTTCGCGCGCGGTCTGCACGTCTACCTGCCGCAGCAGCTGCGCCGCGAATGGAAGCCGGCGCCGCGCGAGGACGACACCATCGTCCATCTGCCGGAGGCGACGGCGCTGATCGTCGGGGTCGGCGGGATCGGCGCCGAGGCGGCGCGGCTCGCGGCCGCCTTTGGGATCAAGGTCATCGGCATCGACGAGCGGCGCCCCGACAAGCCCGAAGGGGTCGCCGAGATGCACCGCGCCGCGGCGCTCGACGCGCAATTGCCGCGCGCCGACTTCGTGATTCTCACCGTGCCGCACACACCGGAGACCGAGGGCTTCTTCAACCGCGCGCGGTTCCAGCGCATGAAGAAGAGCGCCTATTTCATCAATATCGGCCGCGGCATGACGACGAGGCTGGATGATCTGGTGGCGGCGCTGGACGCCGGCGAGATCGCCGGCGCCGCGCTCGACGTCTACGAGATCGAGCCGCTACCGGCCTCGCACCCGCTGTGGACGATGCCGAACGTGCTGCTGACGCCGCATACCGCCGGCCACGGCCCCTATCTCGACGACCGCCGGCGCGAGGTGCTCGTCGACAACGCCAGGCGCTTTGCCGCCGGCCGGCCGCTGCGCAACCTCGTCGACAAAGCGCGCTGGTTCTAGACAACGCCTATCGGGCAATGGCCGTCGGCCGTCCCCGCCGATTACGCAACTCTGCCCCGACGCAGACCCCCTAGCTGGCCAATAGGTCAGGCGCGCATACTTATTACTCTAAAGCAATATCTCTGGAGCTTATCATGAAGAAGATCGCCCTCGGGCTGATCACTGCGTTGATGCTTGCCTCGTGCGCCTATACGCCGGACTACAGCAAGGTCGCGACGAGCGGCGCTGGCCATCCGGACGTGACCTATCCGGGGCCGCGCGCCTACTAGGCCTACCGACCCAGCACAAGACGCCGCCGTCGGCTTCGGCCGCGGCGGCGTTTTTTGTCCAACCGCCGATCGCGGATCGAAATCACCAACGTCGTGTTAGCGCGATAGGTGGCGATTGGAGGTTTAGCCATGGCCAGGAGCTTGATCGGCGCGCTCGCCGCAGTGGTTTTGGCCGGCGTTGCGGGAACGGCGCAAGGCGCACCAGCGGCGAATGTCTGTCAGTGGACGGGCGTCGACTGGGCGTGCGGCGACGGGAACGTCTTCCGGCAGCACGTTTCCGCGGCTGCCGGGCCGCCCATGATCGTCAAGCCGGTTCCGACCATCGCTTCCAACGAAAAGCCGCTGCTCTCCGGGCCGCGCCCGCGATGACCCGGATCGGTTTCGCGCAGCGCAGCGTCGATCCCGCATTCGTCGATCGGAGGCTTCACATGAACAAGGTTTTGACCGCCGCCGCGTTGTCGATGGCGGCGCTGATCGGGCTCGCCGGGGCGGCCCGCGCCGAATGCTATTGGGCCGGCAACCACTGGAATTGCGGCGACCGGTTCATCTACCCGAAGAGCTATCCCTGGGGGACGGCGGTGATAAACGGGCAGTACCAGCGGCCGCCCTCGCCGCCCAAGTCGGACATCGATCTGTCGCCGATACCCGCCGGGAACCGCTAACACCGGGCCGCTGTGGCGGCCCCGTCCCTTCAAGTGACGGCTTTACCCGATCTTAAAGCGCATCGTCGCATACTTACGCCTTGTAAGCATTTGGCTCGGCGATGTTCTCATGAATCGACTTTGCAACTGCGCTCGCGGAACCGCGCTCGGTCTCGCCCTGATGTTGAGCCCGGCGGTCGTGGTGTTCGCCGCGCCCTTCGGCTACGGCGCCTTTCGCGACCTGGCGGCGACCCCGTGGTTGGCGCCGGTGTCGCTCATCGTTGCCGCTGCGGTCGCGCTCAACGCCATGCGGCGCGGCGCGGTTCACGCGGCGAAATCGATCACCTGACGCACCGGCGCGCCTGATTTCAGCCGCGCGAAGCCTTCGTTGATCTCGGCGAGCTTGATACGGCCCGAGATCAGATGGTCGAGCTTCAGCCGCCCCTGTTTCCACAGCGACAGGAGGCGCGGCATGTCGACCCGGAAGCGGTTGCCGCCCATCGAGGTGCCCTGGATCTTGCGGTCGCGCAGGAAATCATAGCCGTGCAGCTCGATCTTCACGCCGAACGGCACCATGCCGATGATCGTCGCGGTGCCGCCGGCGCGCAGCATGCCGAAGGCCTGCTCGGCGGTCGCCTTGGCGCCGAGCGCCTCGAAGGAATAATTGACGCCGCCGCCGGTCATCTCGCGGATCGCCTTGACCGGGTCGGCGTTGCTGGCGTTGAGCGTGTCGGTCGCGCCCAATTCCTTGGCGAGCTCGAGCTTCGAGGGCTGGGTGTCGATCGCGATGATGCGCTCGGCGCCGGCCAGCGCGGCGCCGTTGACCGCCGACAGCCCCACGCCGCCGCAGCCGATCACCGCGACCGTCGAACCGGGCTCGACCTTGGCGGCGTTGAACACGGCGCCGACCCCGGTCATCACCCCGCAGCCGACCAGGGCCGCGACGTCGAGCGGGATTTCCGCGTCGATCTTCACCATCGAGTTCTCGTGCACCAGCATCTGCTCGCCGAACGAGGAGAGGTTGAGGAATTGGTTCATGTGCTGGCCGCCCTTCCACGTCATGCGCTGGGCGACGCCGGGCAGCATCTTGACGCTGGTGTCCTCGCACAGATTGGGATGGCCGGTGACGCATTGCGGGCAGGTGCCGCAGAATACCGAGAGGCAGGTGATGACGTGGTCGCCGGGCTTGACATAGGTGACGCCCTCGCCCACCGCCTCGACGATCGCCGCCGACTCGTGACCGAGAACGCAGGGCGTCGGATGGGGATAGAGCCCTTCGATAAAATGCAGATCGCTGTGGCACAACCCGGCAAAAGCGGTGCGCAGCAGCACCTCGCGCGCCTTGGGCTTCTCCAGCGCAACCTCTTCGATGGTCAGCGGCTGATGCGGCTCGTGCAGGACGGCGGCTTTCATGGCGGCTCCTTCCTCGTGAGACCGCGCCACTATAGCCCTTCTCGCTTCCAGGCCAACGATCGCCGGATTGCAAAATATACGGCTGCGCCGTATATTTGCTCGTCGTGGACTTTGAATGGGACCCGACCAAGGCTGAGCGCAACCTCGTAAAACACGGCGTCGATTTCGCCGATGCGATCGGCGTGTTCGACGACCCTCGCTTGCTGTTGCTCATCGACGCTCGAAGCTACGGAGAGCGCCGCTACAAGGCGATTGGCGCCGCGAACGGTCGGGTCCTGTTTGTCGCGTACACGATGCGCGGAGACGATCTTTGTCGAATTATCAGCGCCCGGAGGGCCAGCCGACGTGAAAGGGCAAGTTATTCGTCATCGGACCGGTGAGCCGAGAGCGCAGGGCCACACCGATTGGGAGCGGCTCGACCAAATGAGCGATGATGAGGTCGAAATCGCCGCGTTCGCCGATCCCGATGCGCAGCCGCTCACCGAGGGCGAGCTGGCGCGCATGTTCAGGCCGCGTCAGCTTAGCGAAATGCGCAACCGCATGGGCATGAGCCAGGCGCAGTTCGCCGCTGCCTTTCACCTCAACCTACGAACCTTGCAGGATTGGGAGCAAGGACGCCGCCAGCCCGAACAAATCGCACGCGTTTATCTCAGGCTCATCGAACGCCGTCCGGACGTGGTCGCGGACGCGCTAAAAGACTGACCGCACCCGGCGACGAATTAGCGCGAGGGCGGCTCGATATACTCCGAGGAGTCGTGAGGCGATCCGCCCGGGGCCGGCGCAACAATCGGTGATTGCGCCTCGGCGGGAAGCTGGGTCTCCGGGGTCGCGACCGGGCTCGCCTCGGACGGCGCCCCGCCGGTGGTGGCCGAAGCCGGGGTCGCGGTGGTCGGGGGAGGCGGTCGCCTTGTCGGGTTGGGTATCGGCTGCGAGGAATAATAGACCGGCGCCGGCGGCGCCGGCCGCGGCGCCGAGCAGCCCGCCAGCCCCGCTCCGCCCAGCGCGATCGCCGCCACGCAAAACCACTTGGCGGCAAGCGCGAGGGCGCCGTTCCATCCACCAATGTGCGATATCCTTGCCTGATGAAACCGGATGCCAGCCATCCCCACCTACCGTACAGCGACAATCGACCCTAATTGTTGACCCGGCAGCCTCGGATGTGGTGACAATCCGAGGCCTTCCAGAATGCGGTTTTGCGAGCAGCGGCAACAGACCGGCTTCGACCCCATGGCAATGCCCCCACACGCTTCCGACAAAGCGGCGAGATCGGGCGATAGAGCGACGCGGCGTTCGCAAGGCATCCCCGATGCCATCGGCATGCTGCGCCTGCTGCTGTTCGCGACGATCTTTGTCCCGCTGAGCCTCGGATCGGTCGCGGCGTATCTTTCCTACCTCAATGACTACGCGCACGCCACCTCGTCGGCTTCGCAGGCCGTCGCGGTCGCGACCGAAAACACGACCAAGGTTCTCGATACCCATCTTCTCGTGGCGGCGCGCATCAACGACCTGCTCGGCACGATGACCGACGAGGAAATCCGCGCGGACGAAGCGACGCTGCACGACCGCATCAGCGAACAGATCGCCGGGCTGCCGGAAGTCGCGGCGGCATGGGTGATCGACGCGCAAGGCCATGAGCTGGTGAGCGCGCGGGTCTACCCCGTGAACCGCAATCTCGACCATTCGAGCCGCGAGGATTTCAACGCCTTCCGCAACACCGACGCGCAAGACTATGTCTGGATGCTACGGGCCCGCAGCCTCGATACCGGCGATTACCAGCCTTATTTCACGGTCAGCGTGCGCCGCACGGGGCCCGACGGCCAGTTCAACGGCGTCGTCGTGGTCGCCGTCTTCGGCTCCTATTTCGGCTCGTTCTACAATTCGCTGCTCGGCGGGTCGGAACATTATACGGCGAGCGTCCTGCGCGACGACGGGACGGTGCTCGCGCAGTATCCCGAACCCACCGGAGCCGCCGCCTCGCCGCATCCCGATCCGCTGCTGGCCAAGGCCATCGCCAACGAGCCGCATAGTGAAATCGACGAAGACGGGACGCCGTTCGACGGCGGTCGGCTGGTGGCCATCAATCGCGTCGGCACCTACCCGGTCTATGTGACGATCGAGCGCACCAAGGCCTCGATCCTGGAGAATTGGCTGCGCTCGATAACCGGCTACCTCCTGATGGGGGTGCCGGCGGAAATTGCGCTGGTTGGGCTCACGCTGTTGGCGCTCTACCGCAGCCGCCGCGAGCAAGCCGCGTTGGCCCAGGCGAACGCGGTGACGGCGGAGCGCTCGGCATTGGAACTGGAACTGAGCCGCGCGCAGCGGCTCGAGGCAGTCGGCTTGCTCACCGCCGGCATCTCGCATGATTTCAACAATTTGCTGACCATCGTCGCGGGCAATGTCGAACGCCTCGAGGCGAGCATCGACGAAGACGACACGCGGCGGCAGAAAATGGCCAACGCGGCGAAGGAGGCCTGCGCCCGCGCCGGATCATTGACCAAGCGGCTGCTTGGCCTGTCGCGCCAGGAACCGGTCACGCCGCGCCCGACCAACATCAACGAGGTGGTCGTCAATACGCTCGAGCTGCCATGGAAATCCGGCGAGCTCATTTCCCGGACATTCCGCCTGCATGAAGAGTTGTGGCTGGCAAGCGTCGATCCCGATCAATTGGCGACGGCGCTGCTCAACCTCGCCTTCAACGCGCGCGACGCGATGCCGGCAGGCGGCGTGCTGACGATCGAAACCGCCAATCTTTCGCTCGACGGCCCGCCCGAAGGGGCCGATGGTGCCGGCCTCGCAGCCGGCGATTACGTCGGTATTTTCGTCGCGGATACCGGACACGGCATGCCCGAGGAGGTGCGCAAGAAGGCGCTCGACCCATTCTTCACGACCAAGGAGCCGGGCAAAGGCACCGGGCTCGGCCTGGCGCTGGTCAACGCCTTCGCCACCCGATCGGGCGGCGGCTGCGCCATCGACAGCCGCCCGGGGCAAGGCACGACGATCAAAATCTACCTGCCGCGCCATCGCGAGCCACCCGAGGCCGCCACGCGGCGCCGCGCGCGGCGCCCGACCGCGTCGGCACAGCGAGAAAACCGTCCCTCCGCCTGAGACGATCGGCGAACGTCACGCCCGCCAGAACGGCTTGTCGATTTCGTGCGCCACCTCGCTCGGGGTGACGCCGATGTCGCGCTGCATCCGGGTATCCAGCGCCGCAAGCGCGCGCCGGTCGCGGATGCGCTTGCGCCACGCGCGGCACAGCGCGACGGCCGCAGACCACAGCCCCAACGGCCGCTTGCGCCGCGGCGGCGGTGGCGGCAGCGAGCGATGCCAAGCGAGCGGCCGGGCTAGCGCAATCGCCTTGGCGCGGCTGGTCTGAATCTGATCGAAATCGAAGTAATAGGGACGCATGTCTCCTCCTGCCCCGAAAGGGGTCGGCCAGATCTGTTTGTGGAGGAAGGTCCCGGTCTTCGCCGGGATGGTGACTACGCCACCGCCTTCTCGTCGCCGGCGAGGCTCATGCCGAGCGTCTCGCGGAAGCCGCGCTCACCGTCGGGCGTCACGGTGACGGCGCGCGTATCCTTGGCGCGCTTGATCCAGCCGAGGGCCAGCCAGCGCTCGGCCAGCGCAGCGCCGATCGCGCCGCCGATATGCGGTCGCCGCTCGGTCCAGTCGAGGCACGCGCGGCACAAATGCCGCCGCCCCTTGCCGGCGACGCGGGTGTCGATGCCGAGCTCCCACAGATAGCGGGTGCCGGCCTCGGTGAAGCGCGCGACATCGTCCTCGATCACCAGGAAGCCGCGGGTGATCATCGCGTCGGCGATGCGCACGCCAAGCAGCCCGGCGAGGTGGTCGTAGCACATCCGCGCGTCGCGCAGCTCGGCGGCCTGGCGCGACAGCGGCCGGAAGCGCGGCCGGTTGTCGCCAGCGACCGCGACGATGCTTTCAAGCATCTGCGCCACCCTGGGCGAGGCGAGGCGGAAATAGCGGTGCCGCCCCGACGGGGTCGCGGTGATGAGCCCGGCCTCGGTCAATTTGGCGAGATGCGCGCTCGTCGTTTGCGGCGTGACCCGCGCGGCGTAAGCCAGCTCGCTGGCGGTCATCGCGCGGCCGTCCAACAGCGCGGTCAGGATATTGGCGCGCGCCGGATCGCCCGCGAGGGCGGCGATCTCGGCAATCATCGCTCCACTGATCATGGGTCGCAGTCTACCATCGCCGACCGGCGGGAGGCGGCCAATCGCTTCGACCGCCGCCGAAGTCGGGAGCTAGCCGCCCTCGTCGGCAAGCCCGAACACCGGCACCTTGGCGCGGATTCCGGCCAGCGCGAACGCGCCGAGCGGCACCGTGCCGGTTTCGCAATCCTGGGCGAAGTCGGCCGAGAGCAGCGTCGTGCGGCGGAGCCGGCCGGTCAGGCCCTCAAGCCGGGCGGCAAGGTTCACCGCCGGCCCGATGCAGGTGAAATCGAGCCGGCTGGCGGCACCGATATTGCCGTAGAGCAGCTCGCCGACATGCAACGCCAGCCCGAAGCGCGGGCCGGCGGACGCGGCGGGACGCGGCCAATCGTCGAGCGCGGCAACGGCAGCGCGCGTTTCCGCCGCGGCGGCGAGCGCCGCACGGCAGACGCTC
>JASHUW010000612.1 GCA_030039815.1 Alphaproteobacteria bacterium | reverse complement strand
GGCCGCTTCCCGGCCGATCAGGAGCAGACCGTCAGGGAGGCTATTCAAAGGTTGCTTGCCGAAGAAGACGTCGGGTTCGGCTACGGCTCACTCGCTGCCGGCGCCGACATCCTGTTTGCGGAGGCGCTGCTGGAGCGGGGTGCCGGGCTGCACATCGTGCTGCCATTCGACCGTGACGAATTCGTCGAAGTTTCGGTTGGACCAGCTGGCGCCGCATGGGTCGAGCGTTTCGAGAAATGCTACGGGGCAGCGCTGGCGAACGGAGCGGTGCACTTCGCGACCGAGGACCGCTACCTGGGCGACGACCATTTATTCGGCTATTGCAGCCAATTGGCGATGGGGCTGGCCCTGCTGCGCGCGCGGCATTTGTCGGCGTCGGTCGAGCAGATGGTGGTATGGGATGGCGCGCACTCCGCCGGGCCGGCCGGCACCGCCGCCGATATGGCAATCTGGGATAATGCGGGCTTGCCGCGCAAGGTGATCAATGTTGGCAATGGCTATCGGCCGCCGGCGGGGCAAGTCTCGGCGCGCCGTGGCATTGAACGGCGGCCGCGCGCCATGCTGTTTGGCGACGTGCACGGCTTCTCCGGGTTACGCGACGACCAGCTGCCGCTCTTTATCGAACTTGTGCTGGGCTGCTTCGCGCGGGTCATCAAAAGACGCCGGAGCGACATCCTCCTGGCTAATACGTGGGGCGACGGGCTGTTTCTCGTGTTCGACGATGCGGGCAAGGCGGCGGGCTGCGCGCTGGAGTTGCAGGAAGCAGTCGGTCGGCTTGATCTCGCCTCAGAGGGGTTGCCGGCCGATATGGGGCTGCGCATCGGCCTCCATTTGGGGCCCGCCTACAGCGCGCGCGATCCGGTGCTCGGCAAGGAGAATTTCTTTGGCGTCCATGTCAGCCGCGCCGCCCGGATCGAGCCGGTGACGCCGGAGGGCAGCGTTTACGTCACCGAGACGATGGCGGCAGTGCTCGCCTTGTACAATGCACACGATTTCGTCTGCGAATATGTCGGCAATACCGAGGCCGCCAAGCATTACGGCGCGCTGCGCATGTTCCTGCTCCGCCGCGGGTCGGCCGCGGCGGCCTGATCATCCCTCGGGAATTGGCAATGCGGCGAAGGGTTTGACCTGTTCGAGGATGATGCTCGACCGGGTGGTCGAGACGCCCGGCATCGGCACGATCGAATGCATCAGCAGGTCGGAGAACTCGCGGAGATCGCGCGCGACGATGCGCAGCTGGTAGTCGCTGTCGCCGGTCACCGACAGGCACTCGACGATAGCCGGCCGCACCGCGATCTCGCGTTGCAAGTCCTGGATGTTGCTCTTCGCATGCTTTTCGAGGCTGAGGCTGACCACGCCGGCGATGCCGAGGCCGAGCGCGGCCGGGTCGAGCACGGCGCGATAAGAGCGAATGACGCCCATTTCCTCCAGGCGTTGCACGCGGCGGGCGCATTGCGATGGCGATAGATGAACGATCTCGGCCAGCGCCACGCTGGTCATCCGGCCGTCTTGCTGCAAGGCGGCGAGGATGCGGCGGTCGAAGAGATCAAGTTCGGTCATGCGTGATACTCGCGTAAATTACTATCTAAATGCATTTATACTGTAAAAAAATCTGTTCCAGTCTGAATTATGCGCGGAAACGGCGCGATGCGCGCATTAACTTAAGACCGAAGGCGTTATCGGTGCAGGAGGCGGCGGATGGCGGCAGAGCGGCGCGACCTGTGGGATAATCCGATGGGGACGGACGGGTTCGAGTTTGTCGAATACACCGCCCCCGACCCGGCCGCGCTTGGCGCGGTTTTCGAGCGAATGGGCTTCAGCGCCGTCGCGCGGCATCGCTCCAAACGAGTGACGCTCTATCGCCAGGGCGACGTCAATTTCGTCATCAATGCCGAGCCGGAAAGCTTTGCGCAGAGCTTTGCGCGGCTGCATGGCCCCAGTATCTGCGCGATCGCGTTTCGCGTGACGGATGCCGCGGCGGCGCACCGCCGCGCGATCGAGCTCGGCGCCAAGCCGGTCGAGGGTCGTATCGGGCCAATGGAACTCAACATCCCGGCGATCGAGGGGATCGGCGGCAGCCTCATCTACCTCGTCGACCGCTATGGGCTGCGCGGCACGATCTACGATGTCGATTTCATGCCGTTGCCGGGTGCCGAGCAGAATCCCAGGGGTGTCGGACTCACCGCGATCGATCACCTGACCCACAACGTCCATCAGGGCCGGATGGATGTCTGGGCCGGTTTTTATGAGCGGCTCTTCAACTTCCGCCAGATCCGCTATTTCGACATCGAGGGCAAGCTCACCGGCATCAAGAGCCGGGCGATGACCAGCCCGGACGGCAAAATCCGCATCCCGATCAATGAGTCGGGCGGTCATCCCGGCAGGGTCGATCAGATCGAGGAATATCTCCAGGCCTATCACGGCGAGGGCATCCAGCACATCGCGTTGGCGACGAACGACATCTATTGCACCGTCGAGGCGCTGCGCGCCAAGGGCGTCGCCTTTCTCGACACGCCCGAGAGCTATTACGCGCTCGTCGACAAGCGGTTGCCCGGCCATCGCGAAGACTTGGCGCGGCTCAAGCGCGACAAGATCCTGATCGACGGTGGCGAGGAGGGGCTGCTGCTGCAAATCTTCACCGAGACGGTGATCGGCCCGGTCTTCTACGAGATCATCGAGCGCAAGGGCGACGAGGGCTTTGGCGAAGGCAATTTCAAGGCGCTGTTCGAGTCGATCGAGCTCGACCAGATGCAGCGCGGCGTGCTGCGGGCATGAGGACGGCGATGCCGGACGGAGATTTCACCAAGCACGGATTGCTGGCGGGCGACGCGGCGCCGCCGCAGCGCGCCGACTGGACGATCGACCAGCGCTGGGAGACTTACTCCGCTGCGGAGCACGCGACTTGGCGCAGGCTATACGAGCGCCAGGCAAAGCTGCTGCCCGGACGGGCGTGCGACGAATATCTCGCCGGCATGGCGGCGCTGCCGATCCGCGTCGATGAAATCCCCGATTTCCGCAGGCTCTCGGATGCGCTGTTGCGGCGCACCGGCTGGCAGGTCGTCGCGGTGCCGGGTTTGGTGCCGCCCGAGGTGTTTTTCGACCACCTCGCGAACCGGCGTTTCCCGGCCGGGCAGTTCATCCGCCGACCGGATCAACTCGATTACATCGATGAGCCGGACGTTTTTCACGACGTGTTTGGCCATGTGCCGATGCTGACCCACCCGGTGCTGGCCGATTACCTTCAGGCGTATGGTATCGGCGGGCTGCGCGCGCAGCGCCTCGGGGCCATCGAGCAGCTGTCGCGGGTCTACTGGTTCACCGTCGAGTTCGGTCTCGTCGCACAGCGCGAGGGGCTGCGCATCTACGGCGCGGGCATCGTGTCGTCGTTTGCCGAAACTCGGTTCGCGCTTGAAGACAAGTCACCTAATCGACTGAAATTCCGCCTTCCTCGTGTGATGCGCACGCGCTATCGGATCGACGATTTCCAGGAGACTTATTTCGTCCTCGACTCGCTCGATGACCTTTTGCGTCTGGCGGAGATCGATTTCGCGCCGCTTTATGAGGCGACAAGGGCGATTCCCGAAATCGAACCGGGCGAGGTGTTGCCGGGCGACCACATCATTACGCGAGGCGCTGGCGCGTATCACGCCAAGAAGCGTGTCGCTTAATATTCGTCGTCCTCGTGAAAGCGGGGGCCCGGAGCGACCATAGAGGCACTTTCTCCGGGTTCCCATCCTCGCGGGAGCGGCGAAGAGGAAGGACAAATGATGATCGAGAACCCCCTCGCCTATCTCTCCGGCTTCGGCAACGAGCATGCGACCGAGGCCGTGACAGGGGCGCTGCCCGAGGGCCGTAATTCGCCGCAGCGCCCACCCCTCGGGCTTTATGCCGAGCAGCTCTCCGGCACCCCGTTCACCGCGCCGCGCCATGCGAACCGGCGCTCTTGGCTCTATCGCATCCTGCCGTCGGCGATGCACGCGCCGTTTCGCCGTATCGACAACGGGCTTTGGCGCAGTGGGCCGTTCACGGAGACCCAGCCGTCGCCGAACCGCCTGCGCTGGGATCCATTGCCGATGCCGACGATGCCGGTCGATTTTGTCGACGGCATCGCGACGATGGGCGGCAATGGCGATGTCGCCGCGCGCAGCGGCGTGGCGATCCACATCTACCGCGCGACAACATCGATGACCGACCGGGTGTTCAGCGACGCCGACGGAGAATTGCTGATCGTGCCGCAGCAAGGGAGGTTGCTGCTGCGCACGGAACTCGGCGTCATCGACGCCGCGCCCGGCGAGATCGCGGTCATCCCGCGCGGCGTTCGCTTTCGCGTCGAACTGCCGGATTTAAGTTCGGCTGGCGGGGTGGCGCGCGGTTATGTCTGCGAGAATTACGGTGCGCTGTTCACGCTGCCCGAGCTGGGGCCGATCGGCGCCAATGGACTTGCGAACCCGCGCGATTTTCTTACCCCCGCCGCGTGGTACGAAGACCGCCGCGTCGAGACTGAAAGCGTTGCCAAATTCGCCGGCAACCTTTGGGCGACGACGCTTGACCATTCGCCGCTCGACGTCGTCGCCTGGCACGGCAATTACGCGCCCTACAAATACGATCTCGGCCGCTTCATGACCTTGGGCACGGTGAGCTTCGACCATCCCGACCCGTCGATCTTCACCGTGCTGACCGCGCCGACCGACACGCTCGGCACCGCCAATTGCGACTTTGTCATCTTCCCGCCGCGCTGGATGGTCGCCGAGAATACGTTCCGTCCGCCCTGGTTCCATCGCAACCTGATGAGCGAGTTCATGGGCCTGATCCACGGCGTCTACGACGCCAAGGCCGAGGGTTTCGTGCCGGGCGGTGCGTCGCTGCACAATTCCTTCGCGGCGCACGGTCCCGATCGCGCGACCTTCGAGCGAGCCTCGAACGCGGAGCTTCAACCGCAAAAGATCGCGGACACGCTCGCGTTCATGTTCGAGACGCGGCTCGTCATCCGGCCAACCGAATTCGCGCTCGATACGCCGGCGTTGCAGCGCGATTACGACCGATGCTGGTCAGACTTCGAGCGCCGGTTCCAGGGCTGACCGGTCAGCGGACCGCGTGGCGCCGCGGAACGCGCTCGCCGAGCACGTCAAGAAGCGGGCCACCGCCTTATTGACGCGCCTTTTCCACTCCCCACATCTTGCGCGACGCTCCGCGAGCGGCGGCGCCAACGGGCTTTGCGAGAAAGCCCCCGAGCCAACGGGCAGGACCCCATGGAACCCCAGGAACGCGAACTGATCACGACCTTGCTTACCCGTCTGCAAAGCGCCGCCGGGCAACCCAAGGATGCCGAGGCGGATGCGATGATCCGCCAGGCGATGACGCAGATGCCGGATGCGCCCTACTACCTGGTGCAGACCGTGCTGATCCAGGATTTGTCGCTGCACAACGCGCAGAACCGCATCGCCGAACTTGAAAAACAGGTCGCGAGCCTCAATCCGCCGCAACAGCAGCCAACGAGTTTCCTGGGCGGCCTGTTCGGGCGCAGCCAATCGCCGCCGCCGGCACCGAGCGCTCCGTCCAGCGGTGGCCCGTGGACACGCGTTCAGCAGCCGGCGCCACCGCCTCCGCAATATCAGGCGGGTTACGCCCAGGCGGGATATGCACAGCCCGGCTACGCCGCTCCGGCGGCCGGCGTGTTCGGCGGCGGTGCTGGTGGCGGCGGCAACAGCTTCC
>JASHUW010000611.1 GCA_030039815.1 Alphaproteobacteria bacterium | reverse complement strand
GCGCCGCTCGACTGGGCGATGACCCAGGCCAATCTCGGCAACGTGCTGGCGGCGATCGGCGAACGCGGGCCCGATACGCGGCCTTTGCGCGAGGCGGTCGTCGCCTATCGCGAAGCGCTCCGAGAGTACCGCCGGGACCGCAACCCGCTCGACTGGGCGCGCACGCTGAGCAATCTCGGCAACGCGCTGTCGAGCCTCGGCGACCGCGAGAACGAGAGCAGCTGGCTGCGCGAGGCGGTGACCGCCTATCGCGAAGCGCTCAAGGAGCACCCGCGCGAGCGCCTGCCGCTCGACTGGGCGATGACCCAGAACAACCTCGGCAACGCGCTGGCGCGGATCGGCGAGCGCGATGTCGGGCTCGCCCGGATCGAGGAAGCGATAGGCTGCTATCACGACGCGCTCGCCGAATGCACCCGCGAGCGGGCGCCGATGCAATGGGCGATGACGCAAAACAATCTCGGCGGCGCGCTGCTGCGGCTCGGCGAGCGAGCCAACGGCACCGAGCAATTCGAGGCCGCGATCGTCACTTTCAACGACGCGCTGTCGGTCTTCATTGCCGCGAGCGCGATTTATTACGTCGAGGTGTGCTGGGAAAACCGCGACCGCGCGATCGGGCTGCTCGCCGAACGCAAGGGTACCGCGCCTGCGCCGGAACCCTTGCCGCCGCCGAAATTCGAATCCCTGTTATTTAGCGGTCTTTAGATAATCGACCAGCGCCGCGTCGAGCCGCGCCAACTCACCTTCGACCCGATGGACGAATTGCGCACCTTGCAAGCGCAATTTGGCTGGGGTCGGGTCGGGCAGCGAACCGAGGATCTCGCGCATGCGATTGACGCCGAACACCTGGGTGCAGGCATTCATTGCCGCCAGCGCCGCCTCGAACGCCGCCACGTCGCCGCTGCCGCAGGCACGGTCGATGTCGCCGACGATGCGCGCCGAATCGACGCGGAACGTGTCGATCAGCGCTTGCAGCGCGTCGGTCTCCTGGCTCGACGACCAGAGCGGCGCCTCGGCGGCGCGCTGGTCGCTAGCGACGGCATCGCCACCGAAGCGCGGATGCGAGGCCAGCTCGGTGACGACGACGCGCGGGACAGCCGGCGCGCCGGCCGGTTCGAGATCAAGCGCGGTGGCGAGCGCGGCGAGCAGCTTCCGCGGCTCGACCGGCTTTGGGAGGATCGCGTCGAGGCCGGTCTCGCGCGCCCGGCGCTCGGCGATTTCCGGTTTGTCGCTGCTGAGCGCGAGGATCGGCAGGGTCGGCCGTGCCCGCCGGCATTGCCGCGCGGCGCCGTAATCGGCGCCGACATAACCGGTCAGGTCGAGCAGCAGCGCATCGAGCTCGCGCGTCTCCAAGCCGATCCGCGCCTCGTCGACATCTTCGGCAAAATGCACGACATACCCGGCGCGGCCGAGCGTCGAGCCGAGGATTTTGCGGTTCGCCGGATTGCCGGCGGCGACAAGGATCTGTCGCCGGCGACGCGGCGACGGCTCCGGCGGAGGCGGCGGTCTGGATGGAAGAAATTGGATCGGTTCGTCGGCCGGCGGCGGCTCCGGGACAACCCTCTCCCCGACTGGAGCGTGCCCTGGCGGCGGGTCGGACGCGCCGGGATACAGCTGGGCTATTTCCTCGGTCGCCGCGCGAGGTGGCGGCACGGCCTCGATGGACGGCCGATGCCGCGGCGGGGGTGGGTCTTCGGTCAAGGCCGGCAGGCTCTCATTGAGGAACCAGTCGGCGGGTTCGAGCCGGAGCGCGTGCAGCGCGCTGCGCAGCGCGCTGGCGGTGAACGGCGCAGGGAGGATACCGTCGAGCTCGCCATCGGCGAGGCCGATGACGCTGTCGATGCGGGGCTCGTCGGCAACGAACAGCACGTAAGCGGTTTCGCCGCCGCGCAACCCGCCGGTGCGGTGCGTCCAGCTCAGCGCTTGCAGCACGTCGCCCCGCCCGTCGACGATCAGCACGGCGCGGCGCGTCCCCGGATCGAACGATGCGAGATAGGCGAGCGCTTGGTCGCCCGCACCGATCCAGCGCGGGTCGGCGCGCCATGCCTCGAGCGGTTCGATCAGGTCGCCGACGAACTCGGCGTCTTTCGTGACGATGAGCACCGGCAGGTGCGCGAGGTCGAGCGGCAGTGCGAGCGAAGCCTGATCGATGACGAACGGCAGCTCGACGGTCATCGCCAGGCTGCGCCGCGGTTCTATCTCAACGGCAAGCCGGCCGCCCATGAGCCCGATCAGCCGGTCGACGACCGCCAGACCGAGCGGTTGGCTGATCTCCTCCAGATCCTCATCCGCGGTTTCGAGCCGGTCCTCGCCAAGGCTGCTCGCCACCGCGAGGCGCAAGGTGAGGCGATCGCCATCGATCTGGACCGGGTCGAGGTTGATGCGCACCCTGGCCTTGCCCGAATGGCGGATGGCGTTGGTTACGAGGCAAATGAGGATCTGCCGCAGCTGATGCGGCCAGCCGCGCAGCTGATAGGGCAGCTGCGGATCGATGCGCAGCGACAGCGCGATGCCGCGCTCGGCGGCCGGAGCGCGCAGCGCCTGAACCGCACCATTGGCCAGCCGGTAGAGGTCGAAAGAGCGCGTCTCGGGCGCGAAAGTGCCACCATCGATCCTGACGTAATTGAGCATGTCGTCGAGCTGGAGCAGCATCACCCGGGCACTGAGCCGGATTCGCGCGATCATGTCCCACTGCCCGGGATCGAGCGTCGCGCGGTCGATCGACGAACCGGCGCGCGCGATGGCGCGCAGCGGACCGCGCCAATCGTCGCTCAGCACGGTCAGAAAACGGTTCTTCGCTGCATTCGCGCTTTCTGCGGCGTCCCTTTCGGCGGCGAGGCGGTGCAACACCGACCCGACATACGCCGGCAGCAGCACCATCGCGAGCAGCATCCCGCAGGCCAGCAGCAGATGCTCGCGCCAGAAGGGCGTCCCGGCCACGACGGCGGCGAAGGCAACGATTTCGAGCGCCATCGCCGCGACCGACATCCGCCGCCCGTGATGCTCGGCGGTGCTGATCGCGATGTAGGGATAGACGAGCGCCAGCACCGCCGTGAGGCTGCCACCCACGGCGAGCAGGATCGACAACAGGCTCACATCGGAGACAAGCGACGCCCAGCGCCGCAACGCGGAGCGCCGTGCATCAATCACCACGTTGAGCAGAAACAGCCATCCGGCCGCAAGGTTGAGCGAGCCGACCAGCAGCGACGGCACGATGTCAGGGTCGCCAGAGTGCGCCGCCGACAGCGCGAAAATAAAGGCAAGGATCACCGCACCAAGCAGCACCCGGGCGATGACCTGCCGGTATTCGCCGCCCGGTTCGGCGCGCAACCGGACGAGCACGGTATCGAAACCTTTCAGGGCGACGGCAAAGCCCACCAGCGCCGGCGCAAACAGCAATGCAGCGACCAGCACGATCCCGGTGTGGAGCGCGCCGAGCATCGACAACCCACCCGGCAGCGCGGCGAGCCCAACCGGCGGCAGCACGCCCGCCGCGACCAGCGCGAAGGCAACAAGATGCGGCGGTCGCGCGATCCAGCGCCACCGCGCGGGCGCGTCGCCGCCCCTTGGGAAATCCGGGGGCCGATCAGGCGATGGGTCGGGCATGCTGACCACGTCGCAATCCCCGCGGCGGAGCGCTTGGCTGAAAGCTACATCGCAAGTCTATACGAAACCTCGAAAAACGGCGATTCGCGGGTCGCGTGACGGCGCCAGATAGCCCAAAAATGTCAATGATTTGACGCGGTTTCGCGGAGCTGGCGGCAGGACTTTTCGGCAATTTCGCGGGGGCGGAGCCACCGCTTGGCGCGAATCGGGATCCCGGTCCGCCTGGCGCTCGCCCGAACACATCACCGACAGCACCTATGGCAGCACCAGCATGCCGATGCGGAACACCGCGGCGATGCTTGGATCGCTGATCGGCACCTGCTCCTCGGGATTGTACATTTTCAGCATCAGCGGGCCGATGCCGTCGCCAATCACCACTGCCGCGTCTGCAGTGCCGTCTTTGCGGGTGAGGAAGACGATGTCGCCCATCGCCGCCGGCACTTGCGGATCGACATATGCAAGCGCGCCGGGACGCAGCAGCACGCCCAACCGCTGCGAGAAATTGCGCACGAGAAAGCCACTTTCGCTCGGCTGCAACAGGTCGCCAAGCGGCATCTGCTCGACCGCGGCGTCACGGTCGATCGCGAAGCGGCGAGTACCCGTACTGTCGGTTTTCATCCGACCGCAAACCGGTAGCGCGGCGGGTTCATTCGGCGTCGCCGCGTAGCGGATGCTGCGCTGGAGCGCGTAGCGTTCGAGCGCGCCGAGCCGTCCCCATTTGGCCCCTTCTTTCAGCAGTGAGCGCGGCACGCGCGGCAAAAGCTGCTCGATCGGCACACCGTTTTTCAGCTGTTCGAGATTATCGGCGGTGCGCCGCTCGAACAGCGCGATCAACTCTTCGGGCTTCATGCCGTAGAACGCGGCGACCTTGTCGATCTCGTCGCCCTGGATCATCCGGCTGGCCATTTCCATCCGGTGATAGACCGATAACGTCATGCCGATCGCGGCGGCGACCTGCTGCATGGTCTTGCCATGCTTCTTGCGCAGCTGCGCGAGGACGTAGCCCGCCGCCGCCGCGCCGCTAGCGATGCTGCTGCCGACAACCTCCTGCTGCGCACGTTGCCAACGCTGCACGCCTTCGGCCGGGTCGCGGCCGGTGACGACAGGGATTTCCTCGGGCCGGCAGCGCAGGATCGCCGCCAGATTGGCGAGCTGCAAATTCGTCAAGCGGCGTTCGCCGCTCTCCATTTTCGACACGGTCGATTCGCCGATCGGCGGGTCCATCATGCGGCCGACCTGCGCTTGGGTCATTCGACGACGCAAGCGCAAGTCCCTGATGTTGTTGGGAAAGACGATCTCAGACCTGGCTCGCATCTTTCCCTCCGTACGGCAACATTGAAAATTTCCCGGTTATCGTCAAGCTGTCTTCGGCGGGGGAATCGGATTCGGTCATCGTGATTCGGAGATTTTTCGCGCCGGATTAGCCGGCGACAGACGGACTCTGAGTCCGTGCCGAACAGCCTTGGGGGAAAGCGGTCGAGTGGGTCAATACCAACGAATGCGGCCAGCGGCGCGCACGCCGCGGTGCCGTCCGGGCAGTCCGGCGGCCACTACCGTCTTCGGCCGCGCCGAATGTCTCGAGCAACTGCTCGAAGCGTTTGTCGACCTCGCTGACCGCGACGACATTCATCAGGCCGCTGAGCGTCTGGCGAGAATACAGGAGTGGATCAGGCGGGAAGCCGATCGCGCCGCCGCCGACCCGATCTTCGTCGCTCTGCAGCTTGCCTCCTGAAGAATAGCGCAAGAGCGTCATTGAAGAGGCCCCGCAGTGCCAAGCTGGGCTTCCAGCTCGACGATTTTCTGGGCGATTGATTGCGGGTTCGCCTGATAGGCACCCGACGCGATGGCCTGTTGAAGTTCGACCACCTTGTTCTGATCGATGCCAGGGGTGCTGCTCGCCACCTGGATGATGGATTGCAGCAGCGCTTCGGTCTGCCCGACATCGGCGAGATCGGCGGCGCCGCTCGTTATCGCCGCGTTGGGTGCATTGGCGGCATTGGTCGCATCCGCCGACTGCGCAGAGCCGGTCTGCCCGGCGGAATTGGTCGCGGTGACGGGGTCGGTCGTGCTTACCCCACGGATCGGATCAGGCATAATCGCGTCTCCCGCTCAGCGAGTCGGAGCCGCTCTCCTCCCAGCCGATCGTGTCGGGGAAGATGCTACGCCACGTGGCGGCAAGCTCCTCGAGCGCGGCGCGCGCCGCACCGACCGCTTCGGTATCGTCCCCGGCATTACCCTTGAGGATCGCAGCCAGGACGTATTGATACACGCTGGCGAGGCATTGGCTCAACGCACCCGGTGCGGAGCCCGTCAGACCGAGCATGAATTCGACGACGCTACCAGCGGAGCCCAGCGCCTGCGCCTTCGCCGCGCGGTCGCCGGCGGCGATCGCGGCCTCGGCGCGCAGCAGCAGGTTGCGCGTCGCGTCGAGCCCCATCTTCATGAAATCTTCGGGCTTCGCGCCGACGCCTTCGATGGCACGATACGCGTTGGCCGCGCTGAACTGTTGCCGCGTGCCGATCATGGTCAGCCTCCGGAACCCGAGGTTTGGTTGAAATAAGTGCTGAGAAAATTGCTCACCGTCGTCAGCTGGTTGAGCGTCGATTCGGCGGCGGTGAACTGATTGGTGAGCTCTTGCGTCTCTTGCGTCGCTTCCTTTTGCAGCGCCGTGATCTGCGTGTTCATCGACGAGATCGTCGTGTTGAGGCTGCTGATCTGACCGGCGACCCCACCCGACCCGCTGGCGAGCGCGGCGTTGACGACGCTCGACAGACTGCCATAAAGCCCCTGGCTTACCGTGACGGAGCCGAGACTGCCGGTGACCCCGGGCTCGATTTGCAGGGCGAGGCCGGACAATGCGGTCTGGCCGTTAACCGTCAGGACGCCGCCGGTGCCGCTCGCCGCAAGTCCGTTGATCGTGCCGGTGACAGCGCCGTTATCATTGCTCGTGACCACGACCGCATAGGTGCCGGCCGGCGCCGAACCGACGCCATTGACCGCGACGTTCGGATTGCTCGCGACACCGACTGCGCCGAGCAACGAGGCGACCGCTGCGTAATTGGTCTGTGCGGCGCTTTGGAATGTCGCGTTATTGAGCGTGACGGTGCCGCCGCTCGCGATCTGGAACCCGACCGAGCTCAACGAATTGAACGACGTCCCGCCTGACGCGCTACCGACGCCGATCTGCGCGGTCAGCGAGTTCAGCAAGGTCTGCCGCAACTCCTCGACGCCGACATCGCCGAGCAACGGACCACCGCCGCTGGCCGCCGTGTAGGCGGTTTCCTGATTGATCGTGGTCAGCGTCTGGTTGAGCGCCTGAACCACCCCCTGCGCCGCGGTGTCGAGCGCCTGGACGTTCTGGCTGACGCTGACCGTCGCCGACCCACTGCCGGCAAGCGTCAAGGTCAGACCGGGGATGACACCGTCGATGGTGTTGGAGCCGCTGGTGACCGATATGTTGTTCAGCGAAAAGCTGGCATTGGCGGCCTTTTGCGCCAGGTTCAGACCGGAGGCGCCGGCGTGATAGCTGAGCGCGGCCAGCCCCCCGGTGCCGCTGACCGTAAAGGCGTTGGCGGAGCCAGTGTCGTCGCCGGTCAGCACCAGATGATAGGACGAGCCATCGAACACCACGCTGGCGTTGACACCGGTATCGGCCTGGTCGATCGCCGTGGCGATGGCCGAGAGGCTTGACGCACCACTCGCGACGTTGACGGTGACGGCGGTATTGGTGCCGACTTGGATGGCGATCGAGCCGGAGCCGAGGCTCCCGCTCGCGCTGGCCGATCCCGACGAAATCAGCGATTCGGCCTCGGCGAGCTTGACGTTTGTCAACGCGTAGTTGCCGAGCGGTGCCGCGTTCGTCCCAGTCGCGGTGACGACGCCACTCGCCGAACTCGACACGGTGCGCTGCGACAGCGCGGAAATATTGGAGAGTTGGCCAAGCGCGGACTGCAGGTTGGAAAGCGCGCTCTGCACCTTGCCGAGCGCGGAAATCTGCGACTCGATGGGCTTCTCCTGGTCCTGCAGCGTCGCGGCCGGCAACTGGTTTGCCGCACTCGCCTGCTGGATCAGTGACTGAATTTCACTGGAACTCAGGAGAGATTGTACTTGCGACGTGATGGCCATCGGTCAGTTCCGTGTCCCTAGAGCTGCAGGTCCCCCGTCCTCGGCACGTGCCGAGGACGGGAACCCTCCGACGCCATGCGCCGGCTGCGACTACTGCAGCAGCTTCAGGAAGGCCTGCTGCAAGGTGCTTGACTGCGCGAGCGCCGAGACGCCGGCTTGCTGCAGGATTTCTTCCTGCGTCAGCTGGGTCGACACTTGCGGGATGTTGGCATCCTGCACCACGCCTTGCGCCGCGGTGAGGTTGGTGTCGGTGGACTGCAGGTTGTTGACCGTCGCCTGCAGCTCCTGCTGGGTCGCGCCGAGCTGGCTGCCGACGCTTTCGAGCTGCTGCAGCGCGTAGTTGACAACGCTGAGGGCAGCGGTAGCACCGGCTGTCGTGCCCACGTTGACCGACGAGACGGCGGAGAGCGCCGAGCTCGTACCGAGGCCGATATCCGAGGCCGCGGCGGCAAGCGAGAAGCTCTGCGTCGACTGCAAGGTCACCAAGCCCTGGATC
Source organism: Alphaproteobacteria bacterium (assembly GCA_030039815.1). GTDB lineage: Bacteria > Pseudomonadota > Alphaproteobacteria > ATCC43930 > CGMCC-115725 > DATARH01. The sequence goes on along the minus strand of JASHUW010000611.1, from coordinate 324 downwards.
GTGGCGCTACTGGTCGCCGCGGTCGCGTTGACGGTCGTGCCACCGGCGGCAAGAGTGCCGGTTCCCGAGAAGTTCTTGATCGAGATGTTGTCGCCGCTCGCGTTGGTCAGCACCAGCTGGCTTTGCGAGTTGACGCTCGCCGTGATGTTCGTCGTGCCGGTGTTCTCGTTGATCTGGTTGACCAGGTTCGCGAGACCCGACTGGGATACGCTGGTCACGGTGCCGGTGATCGTCGCCCCGTTGGTCTGGGCGAAGCCGGTGCCGTTGCCGAGGGTGAAGTCGAACGAGCCAGCCGTCACCGTCAATGCGACGCTGGTATCGGCG
>JASHUW010000610.1 GCA_030039815.1 Alphaproteobacteria bacterium | reverse complement strand
GAGCCAGGCCCTGGCCCCGGGAAAAGCGATCGGCCTATCGCTCCAAGATTACGGCTCGTACTGGCAGGGCGCGATCGGCGCGTTCAACGGCGCGGCGCTGACCGCGCCCACCTCGCCGACCGATAATGGCTGGCAGTTTGCCGGCCGCCTTATCGTCGATCCGCTCAAGGAAGAAGGTATGGTCGCCCATATCGGCGGCAGCTTCTCCTACACCAAGTCGCCAAACACGAGCAGCGTCTCGGGGCCGAAGACGCAGCCAGAGGAAGACACCGTCGCGACCAGCCTGGTCAGCACCGGCACCGTCACCGGCATCCAGAGCCTCACCAACGCCGGCGTCGAAGGGTCGTTCGAATACGGGCCGGCACTGCTGCAGGGCGAATGGATCAACGAGGCGATGGACCGCAGCCCGAAGACCAAAGCGACGCCAAGCGACCCGTATTTCAGCGGCTGGTACACGCAAGCCTCGTACGTGCTGACCGGCGAGGCGCATGAGTGGGAGCAGAACAAGGGCACCTACGGCAACGTGACGCCGGCATCGCCGTTCGACCCGCTGCATGGCGGCGGCTGGGGCGCGTGGGAGGTCGCGGCGCGCTACAGCTACCTCAATCTATGGGATATCGGTGGCTTGGGGACGCCCAGCTCCGCATCGCCGCAGGGCAAGGAGAGCAACTTCACCACCGCCTTGAACTGGTATTTGAACACGCATGTGCGCGGCGAACTCGATTGGACGCATGTGTTCGCGATCAATGCGCCGACCAACTTCAAGCCGAATTTCAATGGTCTGAATGCGGATATCGTCGAGCTGCGCATGCAGCTGGTGTTCTAGCTCGGAACCGTCAGCCCGATCAGCCTTTGCGCCGCGCCGTCGAGCGTATCGAGGCTGCGGCAGGTGTCGATCAGCGTGGCGAATTGCGCCGGGCTGATCGCGAGGCCCGGCTCGATCGGCGCGAGGCGCCGCGCCAGCTCGTCGAAATCGAAGATGAACTCGCGGCCGGTGCCTTCCCTGGTGAGGCTGCGGCCGTCCTTGGTGAACACCGTGATGCGCGGCCCGAACAGCGTACGCCGCACCGTGGGGACGATGGTGACCCGGTGCATCAGGTCGAGCACCTCGGGCGGGTCGCTCTCGCCGGGGCCGGGCCGGTCGCCGCGCAGCATCGGATAGCCGCCGGTCACCGCGCCATAGGCGGTGAAATACTGGGTGCTGCCGACTTTCGGCGGAATGTCGATGCCGCGCACCGGGAAGAGCGGGCTCGGATACTCGGTCTCGAACCAGTTGACCACCGCCTCGATGCGGTCGATGTCGGCGTAGCTTATGCCGTGCTCGCGGCACAAAGCGGCGGTCACGTCGACATGCGCGATGTTGTAGCCGGCGGTCGAATAGATGCGGTACAGCGTCTCGAGGAAAATCCAGTCCTTTCCGAGATTGGCGGTGATCTTCGCGAGGTCGGCGCGGTTGTCGCCGGTAAAGCTGTAGCGTAAGTCGCCGCGGCTGCTGCCGGCATAGGAATGGTAGAACCCGGCCTCGCCCTCGAGCGTCGTCTCGCCGCCGGGCGTGCCGTGCCGGGCGAGCGCGACGGCGAGCAGCGCGTTGCGCACCGCGCCGCCTTCACGCAAGCTCCGGCCGCCGCTGCGGATGCCTTCGAGATTGCCCGAGGCGAGGTTGACGCATTGCGCGATCGCGCCATGCACCTGCTCGGCGCTGAGTCGCCCGAGCTTGGCCGCGGCCACCGCCGCGCCGAAAATCCCGAACACCGGCCCGGCATGAAAGCCGCGCGACATCACCGTCGGGATGAACTCGGCGGCCATGCGCTCCATGACCTCGTAACCCGCCGCGACCGCCGTCAGGAACTCGCGCCCTGACGACCCGGCAACCTCCGCCGCGACCAAAGCCGCCGGCAGGATCGCGGTGCCGGGATGGGTCAGCATGCGGAACGTGTCCCACTTGCCGCCGGCAAAGATCGTCTCGGCATTGACAAAGGCGGCGCCGGCCTTGGTGAGCGTGGCGCCACGGCACAGCACGGTCGCGGCGCCGCCGCCGCCCGCTTCCTCTTCCTGCATCAGCGTCAGCGCCTGGCGGCCCGCCGGCATGTCGTGCGCGACGAGCGCCGACGCCAGCGCCTCCAGGGTCACGCCCTTGGCGCGGTCGATCACCGCCGGCGGCAGATCCTCATAGCGCAGCCCGGCGACGAACGCGCCGAACGCGCGGCTCAGCGACACCTCAGCGCTCCGCGGGCGCTATTTGCCGCGGGTCACGACCGCCGTGCGGAACGCCCTGACCGCGGGCATCCCCTGATGCGCGGCGCAGATCGACAGCGCCTTGCCCTCGATCGCCTGGATCTGCGCGATCGACAGGTTGCGCACGCCCGCCGCCGACGCCTGGTAGCCGATGAAGAACATCGAGGCGGCGGCACGATCGTCGTCGCTCGCGCCGAGCAGCTCGGTGCAGCTGAGCGTGCGGATCGGGATCGGCGACGTCGAGGGTGCGGCCTCGGGAGGCGGTGGCGGCGCCGCGGCGGGCGGCGGCATCGGCGCGGGAGC
>JASHUW010000609.1 GCA_030039815.1 Alphaproteobacteria bacterium | reverse complement strand
AGCAACGCCGCCGCCGGCGCCAGCAACATCGCGATCGACCGGGTGAGCCACGGCTACAACCCGGCGCGCGGCCGGCCGGTCGTGGCGCTCGAGGACGTGTCGCTCGCGGTGCGCGACCGCGAGTTCGTCGCCCTGCTGGGGCCGAGCGGTTGCGGCAAGAGCACGCTGCTCTATCTCGTCGGCGGGTTCCTGCCGATACAGAGCGGCACGATCCGTATCGGCGGCGAGCCGATCGCCGGTCCCGGCCCGGATCGCGGCATCGTCTTTCAGCATTTCGCGCTGTTCCCGTGGAAGACGGTGATCCAGAACGTGCGCTACGGGCTCGAAAAGCAGGGCCTGTCGGGCGAGGAATGCGACCGCCGGGCGCGCCAGTTCATCGAGCTGGTCGGCCTCGCCGGGTTCGAGACGAGCTATCCCTCGCAGCTTTCGGGCGGCATGAAGCAGCGCGCGGCGATCGCCCGCACCCTGGCGATCGACCCCGGCATCCTGTTGATGGACGAACCGTTCGGCGCACTCGACGCGCAGACGCGCAGCCTGATGCAGGCCGAGCTGTTGCGCATCTGGCAGGGCTCGCGCAAGACCGTGATCTTTGTCACCCACGACGTGCAGGAGGCGGTGTTCCTGGCCGAGCGGATCGCGGTGATGTCGGCGCGGCCGGGCCATATCAAGGAGATCGTCGAGGCCCGCTTCGACCGCGAGGACCCGGAGCTTACCCGCAGCCGGCAATTCATCGACATGGTCGATCATGTCTGGCACCTGGTGCGCAGCGAGGCGATAAAGGCCCAGGGCGCCATGACCGGCGGCGGCGTTGCCGCGCGGGGGGATGCGGCATGACGGCGACCTTCGTCCGCTATCTGCCGATCCTGCTGCTCGCCGCGGCATGGGAAGCGATCACCCGGGTCGGGCTGGTGCCGACGTCGGCGCTGCCGCCGCTCGACCAGGTCGCGAGGGCCTGGTACGGGCTCGCCGCCGGCGGCGATCTGTGGACGAACGGCGTCTCGTCGATCACCCGCGGTGCCGAGGGGCTGGCCTTGGCCGTCGTCTTCGGCTCGCTGATCGGCCTCTTGATGGCCTGGTACAAGCCGGTGCACGTGGTCGCCAACCCGATCGTGCAGTTCTTCTATCCGATGCCGAAATCGGCGCTGATCCCGGTCATGGTGCTGTGGCTCGGGTTCGGCGACGCCTCGAAGGTCGCGACGATCTTCGTCGGCTGCATGCTGCCGATCACGCTCTCGGCCTATAACGGCGCGCGCGGCACCGACGAGGTGCTGATCTGGTCGGCGCGGGCGATGGGCGCGAGCCGCTTTCGCGTGCTGTGGGAGGTCGTGCTGCCGAGCGCCTTGCCGGAACTGCTGAGCGGCATCCGCACCGGGCTGGCGCTGACCTTTGTGCTGCTCGTCGCTTCGGAGCTGATCGTCGCGCGCAGCGGCTTCGGCTACATGATCGGCTGGCTCGGCGACGGCGGGGCGTATGATTCGATGTTCGCCGTGGTGCTCACCGTGGCGTTTCTCGGCTTTGTCGCGGACCGGCTCTATCTGATGCTGATGGGCCGCGTGCTGGCGTGGCGCGAATGAGCGCCGAAACACCCGCCTTCGTCTCGGCCGCGCCGGGCATCCGCCTCGATCGGATCGCCGCGCAGGCGATGCAGCGCGTCGCCGCGGCGTTGCCGCTCATCGCGGTCGTCGCCCTCTGGGAGGCGGCGGCGCGTGCGCATGTCCTCAGCGCATTCCTCCTGCCGTCGCCGATGGCGGTGTTCGACCGCGTGTGGGACGACGCGCGATCGGGCGATCTGCTGCTCAATCTCGGCGCGACGCTCTATCGCGCGACGGTGGGGTTCGCCTTCGCCGCTGTCGGCGGGGTGGCGCTCGGCATCGTCATGGCGCGCAACGCCGTGGTGCGGTGGTTCTTCGATCCGGTTGTGTCGGTCGCGTTCCCGATGCCGAAGATCGCGTTTCTGCCGGTCTTCATGCTGTGGCTCGGCCTCTACGACGAGTCGAAGATCACCATGGTCGTATTCAACGCGGTCTTTCCGGTGATCACCGCGACGATCGCCGCCGCCGACGGGGTCGACCCTTATTTCCTGTGGTCGGCGCGCAGCCTCGGCGCCAGCGAGCGGCAATTGCTGCGCGAGATCATCCTGCCCGCGGCGCTGCCGCAGATACTCACCGGACTGCAGGTGGCGCTGCCGATTTCGCTGATCGTCGAGATCGTGACCGAGATGCTGATGGGCGGCACCGGGCTCGGCGGCGCGATGATCCAGGCCTCGCGCTTTGCCGACTCGCCGGGCGTGTTCGCCGGCATTCTCGAAATCGCCATCGCCGGGCTCGCGCTGGTCAAGGGCATCTTGGTCGTGCGCCGCCACCTCCTCGTCTGGCACCAGGAGGCCAACGACCCGACGACGGTTTAAGCTTTAGGCCGTGCGTGGTTTGGATGGAGGCCGGACTATGCTACTCTAGGATGAGCTGAAATACGTCCCCGCACGGCATGAATCCTCAAAGCCGGAGGGTGGTGAACGCTATGTCGGAAGATACGCTACGCCTTGCCGTTTTAATTGATGCTGATAATGCATCGCCTGCGGTAATCGGAAACATCCTCGCCGA
>JASHUW010000608.1 GCA_030039815.1 Alphaproteobacteria bacterium | reverse complement strand
TCAACCAATAGCGCGTAGGCGTAAATGCCGATCGCGATGCTCGGAACGCCGGCCAGCACGTCGGCGACGAAGCTAAGCGATTGCGCCATCTTCTTGTGCGCGTACACAGCAAGATAGGTACCGACGAGGACTCCGACCGGGAAGGCCATCACCGCTGCTATGCCGACGATGATAAAAGTCCCGACGATGCCGTTGGCAACACCGCCGCCGGAAATGCCGGTCGGGCGCGGCAGCCGCGTGAGGTAGGGCAGCGAGATCGCGCTAATCCCCTCGCGGACGATGTAGCCCATGATCAAGATCAGAATGACAGCGACGGTCATGGCGAAAATGCCACTGATGCCGATCCATACCTGGCTGCTGATCCTACGCCGTTGCGCCAGCGACATTGACATCGCGCTCATAAGGTTCTCACCGCTGCTTAGCGAATGAACAGGCGTACCATCAGCCGACCCATGCCGATGACGATCAGGCTGACCACAAGAAGGATCAATCCAAGCTCGATCAACGCGCTCAGATAGAGGTCGGAGGTCGCCTCGGTGAACTCGTTGGCGATGACGCTGGCGATCGTGTAGCCGGGGGCAAACAGCGAAGCGCTGATGGCCGGGCGGTTGCCGATGACCATCGTGGTCGCGATCGTCTCGCCGAGCGCGCGGCCGAAGGCCAGCAATGCGGCGCCGACGATGCCGCGGCTCACGGACGGTAATATGATCTCATACGCAGTTTCCCAACGCGTCGCACCGAGCGCTAGCGCTGCCTCTCGGTTTCGCATCGGTATGGCGGTGATCAAATCGCGGGTAATCGCGGTGATCGTCGGGACGATCATCAAGGTCAGGATGAGCGCCGCCGTCAGCATGTTGACGCCGTAGATCGTACCCTGAAAGAACGGCAGGAAACCCAGGCTGTCCTGCAGCGCGGGGCCTATCCAGTTTGCGACGATCGGGGCGAGAACGAACAGTCCCCACAAGCCGTATACGATGCTCGGCACGGCGGCGAGCAGTTCGATCAGCAATCCGAGATAGGCGCCCAAGCGACGGGGCGCGAATTCGGCGAGGTAGATCGCCGCCAGAATTCCGACAATCGCCGCCAGCACCAGTGAGATGACCGAGGTTACCACCGTGCCGTAAATAAACGGCAAGGCCCCGAACTGCTCGGTAACCGGGTTCCATTGGCTGCTCCACAGGAACCCGATCCCGAACGTTTTCAGCGAAAGCCGCGCTCCCCAGATCAACTCTAGGGCCAATCCGCCGACGATCAAAATAAAGAACCAGCAAGATCCTTGCAGCGTCCCGACGAAAATCGCCGAGCCGATGCGCTCTGCTCGCCGCAACGTCCGGGCGCTCAGGCCAGGCGGCGGCGCGGCGATAGCAATGGCCTCTTCGGTCACTCCATCCTCCGTAAGCAGATTCCCGCTGGTTCTCGTTTAGCCAACGATCGCTACTCCATTTGACCGAGTACGCTGAGCGCCTGCTTCTGCACATTGTCAGGCAGTGGCACGTAGTCGACCGTCTTGGCAATGGGCTGCGCCTGCGTCGCGAGCCAGGTCATGATCTCCTTGACCAGTTTGCCGCGCGCCGGGTCCTGGGGCTTTTGGTAGAGCATCACCCAGGAATAGCCGCTGATCGGGTAGCATTGCGCACAGGCCGTATCGACGATCGAAAAATCGGTTGACGAGACGCTCGGCTTGGTCGCCGCCGCCGCCGCCACCGTGTCTACCGTCGGATACACGTAGGTGCCGGCTTTATTCTGGACCTGCGCGTAGGCCAGGTTGTTTTCGAGCAAGTAGGCCAACTCGACATAACCGATCGAGCCCGGTGTCTGCTTCACGAGCCCGGCGACACCCTCGTTTCCCTTGCCGCCGACGCTGCTCGGGGCCGGCCATTGCACGTCTTTGTTCGTGCCGACCTTGGATTTCCACTCGGGCGACACGTTGCTGAGGAAATCGGTGAAGATATAGGTCGTGCCCGATCCATCGGAGCGGTGCACCACCGTGATCGCCATGTCGGGAAGTTTCATGTCCGGATTGAGCTTGGTAATCGCCGGGTCGTTCCACTTGGTGATTTTGCCGAGATAGATATCGGCGATCACCTCGCGGGTTAGCTTCATGCCCTTTTCGATGCCCGGAAGGTTATACGCAACGCCAGCGCCGCCGAGGGTGATGGGAATCTGCAAGACAGGCCCTCCGGCGCGGCTCAACTCCGCCGAATTCATCGGCACGTCGCTGGCGCCGAAATCGACGGTCTTGGCGGTGAATTGCTGGATGCCGCCGCCGCTGCCGATCGACTGATAGTTGACGGTCACGTCCGGGTGCTTCTCGGTGTACTCGTAAAACGCCTTCGAGAAGAAGGGGAAGTCGAAGCTCGACCCGGCGCCGACGATCTGGGTCGCGGCGAAGGCCGTGGGGGCCGCCATGGCGACGATCGCAAACGCGCTGGCGCGCAGAAGATTCATGCTGACCTGCCTCCTCCGGTTCTTTGTCTCAGTCAAATTCTCCTCCTCTCGATTTTCCCCTGTTACCATGGCGCCACTCTCTCGGCCGCGGGCAGTCGGGGGAGCCGGTGGGCGATGCGGTTGGTTTGGCCATGGGGGCCAAATCGAGGGATCACGTCGTCCGAGCCATGTCGCGGCCGGTGAGCCGCGGCGCACCGTTTAGCGGCCGGCGAATACAGTTGAATGACATTTCAATGACGATTTGATGACAGGTCGGCCCGGCGTCAACCCCCCGGCTCAGCCCCGCTCGGTACCCTCGCCGAGGGTGCCGGAACGGGCCGGGCGCAGGCACACGGTAAAAGTCGAACCCACCCCCAGCGTGCTCGCGATTTCGAGCCGCCCGCGATGGCGATTAAGGATATGCTTGACGATCGCCAGACCGAGGCCGGTGCCGCCGAGCTCGCGCGAGCGGGCGGTATCGACCCGGTAGAAGCGTTCGGTCAGCCGCGGCAGATGCTCGCTCGGAATGCCTTCGCCCTGGTCGGTCACCGCGATGCGGACGAGCGAATTTGCCGCAGGTCGGCGATCGAGCCGCGCGCTGATGGCGATCTCGCTCTGCGGCTTGCCGTATTTGATCGCATTGTCGATCAGGTTCTGGAACACCTGAGCGAGCTCGTCCTCGTCGCCATACACATCGGGAAGATCCTCGGGCACGGCCAGTGTCAGCCGCATGCCGCGGTCGGCGGCGCGCAATTCGAGCGCGTCGGCGACCTGCTCGATCAGCGGCGGCAGCGTCACCTGGCTGGTCGGCGCGACGTGCTCATTGAGTTCGATCCGCGACAGCGACAACAGGTCGTCGACCAGCCGCGTCATGCGCCCGGCCTCGCCGCGCATGATGCCGAGGAAGCGCTCGCGCGCCGCGGTATCGTCGCGCGCCGCGCCGAGCAGTGTCTCG
>JASHUW010000607.1 GCA_030039815.1 Alphaproteobacteria bacterium | reverse complement strand
TGTTTTTCCCGGTCAGGTGTCGCAGCATCCCGGCATGGGCCGCGATTGCCGGTGCGCTTTCCGGCCGCCCGCCATGCGCCACAAGAAGCCCGTTTGTTGCAATAATGCCTTGTATATTTAACTAAAGGAGGCGCCTTAAAGGAGAATTCTTCGCTCGATAAACGCATCTTGTGCAACAATTCCGCGCTACTATCGCTCCTCTTCGCGACTTGGAGGGGATGCCCATGTCGACCGCGGACACCACGAACCTGCCGTCGCCGGACCCGGCGCAGATCGAGAAAACCCATGCCGCGCTGTTCGCCGTGTGGTTTCCTCTCGACCAGTTTCCGCTGCCGCCGGACGTGAAGACGGAGATCGCGGCGATCGCCGACAAGGTCTGCGGCGGCATGCTGGAGGCGTTCACCAGCACGCCGACGCTGTTGGCCATCCTCGTCGGCATGACCGACCCGAACAAGCTGCCGTTTTACGACCTCCTCAAGCCCAGCTCGAACCCGGCGGTGAAGGCGTTTCTCGCCGCGCCGGGCGGGTTCGGCGGCATGGCGGCGGATCAGCGCGAGCCGCTCTTCTCGGTCTTTTTCGAAGGCCCCGCCGCGCCGGCCAGCGCCATGGTCGCGATGGTGCTGCGCGAGGTGTATCTCTCCGGGATTTGGGATCTGCCGCTCGCGGTGTCGTTGACCAACATCCTGCCGCCCGCGTCATTCATGCCCGATCCCGGCATCTACGCGCAGACGCACGCGCCGCAGTTTCCGCCCAGCCGGCTCTATTACGACGCCGCGGCGAAGACCATCCGGCACCGCGACGGGCCGATCGACTATATCGTCGTCGGCAGCGGCCCCGGCGGCGCCACGGTCGCTCATCAATTGTGGGCGGCGAAAAAGCGCGTCGTGCTGATCGAGAAGGGGCCGTGGGTGGTGTGGGGGTCGATGGACACCCGCAGCTATCCGGCCTTGATGTATGACGGCGACCGGGCCGCGACGACCGATAACGGCATCATCCTGCGCAGCGGCGAGACGATGGGCGGCGGCACGACCGTCAATATCGATCTCGCCTTTTCGCCGCTCGAAGCGACCATCCAGGCGCGGGTCGACGAGTGGAAGCAAAAGGGCCTGATCGACGCGCGTTTCTATACGCAGGAAGACGTCGTCGCCGCGTACCAGTGGGTGCGCGAGGTGATCAAGACGCGCCAGCTGTCGCAGCACGAGCTCAACCAGGACAACAAGGTGCTGTGGGTCGGCGCGGAGAAGCTGGGCGTCGACCCCAAGCTCTATCACCTCAACCGCTATCGGGTCGGCTATTCGCCGTCGCCGGTCGACGACAAGCGCGATGCCGCGCGGCAATTGATCATCCCGGCCGCGAGCGACAAGGCCAATCCGCTGAGCGTCATTCCGGACGCGCGCGTCGACGAAATCCTGTTCGAGCCGACCGGCGGCGGCAATCTGCGCGCCACCGGCGTGGCGTTGACGATGCAGCCGCCGTGGACCGCCTTCGGCAACACCATCGTCGATCCCGCCGGCTTGAAGATCCCCGCCCAGACCGTCGTCACTTGCCTGGCGGACAACGTGATCCTCGCCGGCGGCACGATCGGCACGACGCGGGTTCTGTTGAACACCGCGAAAAAGCATCCGGAGGTCGACAATCCGCGGATCGGCCGCGGCCTCATCCTGCATCCCTCGATGCCGCTGGTCGGCGTGTTCCACCGCCAGATCAACCTGCTCGAGGGCCTCGACAGCGCCACCTTCGTCGATGCGTTCGGCGTCATGCCGGGCTTTATCTACGAGACGATGGGCGGATTGCCGGCCTATGGCGCGTTGCTGGTTCCCGGCAACGGCAAGCGCGTCTACGACGTGCTCGCCGGGTTCAACGTGTCGGCGGGCTTCGGCGTGATGCTGGTCGATACCCCGTCGGACGACAACCGCATCACCCTCGACGCCAACGGCAACACCGCACTCACCTATACTCTGAGCGATTCCGACAAGCAGCGTTTCCGCACCGGGGTGGCGCTGGGGGTGCGGATGATGTTCTTGGCTGGCGCGGACGAGGTGATCGTGCCGTCCAACGAGAACCTGCTCGGTGAAGAAAACTTCGACCCGATGCGCGGCTCGGTCCTTAAAAATATCAACGACGCGGACCTGGTGGAGAAGAACCTCGATTTCATCCCCAACCGCACGGTGCTCACCGCGGCCCACATCCAGGCCGCCGACAAGATCGGCCCGTCGCCCGATATCGCCGTCATCTCGACCCGCCAGCGCGTGTGGAACGTCAAGACCGGAGACGAGGTACCCAACCTCTACGTCATGGACAGCAGCATCTTCCCGACCTCGGTCGGCGCCAACCCGATGCAGTCGATCTACACCTTCGCCAAGATCTTCGCCGACCGGCTGATCCATGGCATCGACACGGTGCGGCACGAGGCGCTCAAGGTTTCGGCCGGTGGCGAAGAGGTGCTGATCGCCGGGTTGGAGCCGGCCGCGGTCGTCGCCGACGCCGACGGCTGACCGGCGATAGCAAGCCGGGCAACGCCGGCCGGCGAGTGGTTTTCGAAGCCGCTCGGCCACCGCTGGCCGGCACCGTCACACTTATGACGAGACCGTGCCCGACAACCGGTCCGTGCGCCATCAGCGCTGACTTGAGATCGCACCTAAAACCGACCTTGTTCCGGCGTATTTCCGCCTGGTCATTCCGGCGAAGGCCGGAATCCAGCCCTCCGCTTTTCGTACGTTTATAACTCAGGCACCGCGGCTCTGGCTCGGCCGTCCTCCGCGTACCGCACCTAATCGCAAAACCAAGGAAACTCTCATGATCCGCGACATGCGGCGGCTGCATCCGCGCGGTGCGGCGAGCCGAGGTATTTGCGTCGATGCCGAAGGTGCGACGTTAGGGCCGGACTGTTCTCTGGTTCTCCGCACGTCGCACGGGTATCGCGTCATCGACCGCGAAGAGGCGTCAGCGCTGCAGAAATGCCTTTCTGATGCCTCGCGCGATCAAGACTGG
>JASHUW010000606.1 GCA_030039815.1 Alphaproteobacteria bacterium | reverse complement strand
ACAAGGCTCGCATCATGCGAGCGCGGGGCTGAGGTGCGTTAGCACCGCCGCGAACACCGCCTCGAACATTTCCGGCGTCAGCGTTCCGGTGTTCGTGTTGAGCCGCGAGCAGTGATAGCTGTCGGCGAGCAGCACGCCGTCTGGCAGCTTGTGCAGCGCCCCATGGGTGAAGGGGTAGCCGCCGCGCCGCAGCGCTTTCGCCGCGAGCACCGCGTGATGGGCGATCGCGCCAAGCGCGAGGATCGCGCGCAGCCGCGGCAGCGCGGCGAGCTCGGCGGTGAGGAATCGCCGGCATGCGGCGATCTCGACCGTCTCGGGTTTGTTTTGCGGTGGTACGCAGCGCACCGCATTGGTGATCCGCGCGCGTTCGAGGACGAGACCGTCGCCGACATGACCGGCATATTCGCCGTGGGCCAGCCCGAATTTGCGCAGTGTCGCGTAGAGCAGCTCGCCGGCATAATCGCCGGTGAACGGGCGTCCGGTGCGGTTGGCACCGCGCAGACCCGGCGCGAGACCGACGATCAGCAGCTCCGCCGTATCGGCGCCGAACGGCGGCACCGGCGCGTTGAACCAGTCGGGATGCGCCGCGCGCTGGGTCGCGCGAAATCCGGCAAGCCGAGGACAAAACGGGCAATCGGGCGAGGGTGGCGCGAAGCGCGATACGGTCACTCCTCGTTATCCACGGGCTCCGCGCGCATGCGCGCCATGTCGTCACGCGGAGCATGAGCGCGGGCGATGCTCGGCGCCAGGTCCTGCAACTCGACGAAGCTGTCCGCCTGGCGGCGTAGATCGTCCGACGCCATCGGCGGCGATGAGCGGATCGTCGAGACGACCGAAACGCGCACCCCGCGCCGCTGCACCGCCTCGACCAGCCGCCGGAAATCGCCATCGCCGGAAAACAGAATCGCATGATCGATGTGCTGGGCCATTTCGAGCATGTCGATCGCCAACTCGATGTCCATATTGCCTTTTATCCGACGGCGTCCCATCGTGTCGGTGAACTCCTTGGTCGGCTTGGTGACCATCGTGTAGCCGTTGTAGTCGAGCCAGTCGACCAGCGGCCGGATCGGCGAATACTCTTGGTCTTCCATCAGCGCCGTATAATAAAAGGCGCGGATGAGCCGCCCCTTCGATCTGAAGAGATCAAGGAGTCGCTTGTAATCTATATCAAATCCAAGACCTCGAGCGGCGGAATACAGATTGGCGCCGTCAATAAATATGGCAATGCGCTCTTGCGGATAGAAAATCATCGGGTGCTCCGGAAATTCTGATAAAGTCACTGAAGTGTCATCCGCGGCCTTGACGGCGTCAAGGCGGCTTTCCGTCCGGCGAGTCCACGTGATCCTGATCGGCATCGGCAGCAACCTCGCCGCGGCGCCGGCCAAGACACCGATCGAGACGGCGCAGGAGGGGTTGGCCGCGCTCACAGCGCCGCATCTTCAGCCCGTGGCCTGCTCCGCATGGTATGAAACTGCCCCGGTCCCGGCCTCGGATCAGCCCTGGTTCGTCAACGCGGTGGCCCTGATCTCGACGGATCGCGAGCCTGCGGTGCTGCTCGCCTGGATGCTTGATATCGAGGCCCGCTTTGGCCGCGTCCGCGGCGAGCGCAACGCCGCGCGCACGCTCGATCTCGACCTGCTCGATTATGACGGTCTTGTCGTCGACACGCCGAGCCTGACCCTGCCGCATCCGCGATTGCACGAGCGGCGCTTCGTGCTCGGGCCGCTGCACGAAGTCGCGCCGCGCTGGCGCCATCCGCGACTGCGCCTCACCGCGGCGGAACTGCTCGCTCGCTTGCCCGCCGATCAGGAGATTCGGCGTATCGCGGACTGAAGCCCGCGACGCAACTGCGGGTGCGACTTGCCATGTGGGGTGGGCAATTGTGATTGATCTGAGAGGCCGATATAACCGGCGCGCGTCGGGCGATTCCGGCGGCCCTTTGCGTCCTCAATTCCGGTGAGACGATGACCGGCTATGAAGCGGCCCGCGCCAACATGATCGAGCGCCAGCTGCAGCCCAACAAAGTCACCGACGAACGGGTGATCGATGCTTTCGCCGATGTCCGGCGCGAGGCGTTTGTGCCCGAGCGTCTGCGCCCCATCGCCTACGCCGACGACGATTTGCCCCTTGGCGGCGGCCGCTACTTGATGGCGCCGATGGTTGCGGCGCGGCTGCTTCAGGCCGCGGAGATTCGCCGCAACGACAATGCGCTCGTCGTCGGCGCCGGAGTTTGTTACGAGGCGGCGCTGCTGGCGACGCTGTGCCGCGGGGTGGTCGCGCTGGAAAGCGACCCCGCGCTCGCGCGCCAGGGACGAGCCGCGCTCGTTGAGCATCGCATGGCCAACGTCAATGTCGTCGAGGATGCGCCGGCAGCCGGTAGCCGCGTTCGCCCCGCCTACGACATCATCTTTTTCGCTGGAGCGGTTGCCGAGATTCCCTCCGAAATTTCCGCGCAACTGACAGAAGGTGGACGACTGGTGGCGGTGGTGAAGGCTGATCCCGGGCCGGGTCGGGCGACCATCGTAACGCGCACTGGCGGAATCCCCGCTGCGCGCGTTATGTTTGATGCGGCGACGCCGCTGCTCCCGGGCTTCGCCAAGAAGCCGGCTTTCGTGTTTTGAGGATTGGATGTCTGAGCCGACCCCGCAGGGAATTCCGATGTCGGCTCAATCCACGCGTCTTGGCGCTTCGCGAGTGGTGGTACTGATCGTCGCCTGGGCGTTGGCAGCTCTCGCGGGTCCGAGTCCCGCCGCGGCGCAAACCCTCACCGAGGCCCTCTCCTACGCCTACAACACCAATCCGCAGCTTCTCGCGCAGCGCGCGCTGCTGCGCGAGACGGACGAAGGCGTGCCGCAGGCGCTGTCCAACTGGCGGCCAACGGTGACCTTCACCGGGGAGGCCGGTTACAACCGCTCCGGTTTTGCCGAACAGGGCATCGCGGCCTGCGCCAATGGAGCACCGGGCCAGACCTGCTTTTCGTCGTTTTTGACGAAGGAATTGAATCTCCAGCTGACGCAGCCGGTCTATCGCGGCGGCCGCACCGAGGCGCAGACGCGGCAGGCGATCAATCTCGTGCAAGCGGCGCGCGCTCAGACGCTGGCGGTTGAGACCACGGTCTTTCAGGCCGTGGCGCAGGCGTTTTTTGACACGTACCGCGACCAGTCGCTGGTTGAGGTCAACCGCAACAACGAGGCGGTTCTGAAAAAGCAGCTCGACGCGACCCAGGACCGCTTCCGCGTTGGCGAGGTCACGCGAACCGACGTCGCCCAGGCGCAATCGTCGCTGGCTCAGGCGACGGCCAATCGCATCGCTTCCGAGGGTCAGCTCGAAGTTAGCCGAGCCGAGTACACACGCGCGGTCGGCCATCCGCCGGGGCGGTTGATCCTGACCAATGAACGGCCGGTGTTGCCGGGGACCCGCGACGACGCATTGTCGCTTGCCGCGACCGACAATCCCAACGTGATCGCCGCGATGTTCGCCGAGGCCGCGGCGCGCGACAATGTTGATGTCGTACGCGGACAGCTGCTGCCGCAAATCTCGATTGTCGGAGATTTGAACCGCAGCTACGCGCCGTCGGTCACGTTGAAGAGCGCGCGCGAGGACACCGCCTCGGTGGTCGCGCAGATGACGATGCCGCTCTACGAGGGCGGCGCCGTCTATTCGCAGACGCGCCAAGCCGAGCAGACCGTCGGACAGCGTCGCAGCCAGGTTGACGACGCGCGCCGCGCCGCGGTTCAGACCGCGACCCAGGCCTGGGAAACGCTGCAGTCGGCGCGAGCGGCGATCGCCTCGTTCGGCGCGGCGGTCAAAGCAGCGCAGATCGCGCTTGAAGGCACGCAGCAGGAAGCGCTGGTCGGCTCGCGCACGGTGCTGGACGTGTTGATTTCCGAGCAGCAGCTGTTCACCACCGAGTCGCAACTGGTCGGCGCGCAACACGACGCCGCGGTCGCCGAATACAATGTCGCCGGGGCGACCGGCCGGCTGGTCGCCCCGGATCTCAACTTGCCCGTCCAGCTTTACGACATGGACAAGCACTACCGCGAAGTGAAGGACAAGCTGTTCGGCTTTGGCGGCGGCCTCAAAGAATAGGCGCTGTTGCGCCGGACGGGCTGATTCCACATGTTAAGGGCGGTTCCCGCAGGTGCGGGCGCAGGTGATTCGATGTCGGATAAGCAATTATCGCCGGAACCGTCGATGGACGAGATCCTGGCTTCGATCCGCCGCATCCTTGCCGAGGATGACGCGACCGTGGTCGTGCGCCCACCGGCGCGGCCGCGCGCGGCTGGCGACGTCCTCGAACTGACCGAGGCGCTCAATGACGATGGGTCGGTGCGGCATATCGCGCCGATCGCGCCGGTGACGCCGGAGATCGCCGCGCCGGTTCTCTCCGACGGGCGCATCGAGCCGGCCGCGCCGCGCCCCGACGCGGCCGGCGCGTCGCCGGAACCAAGGCTTGTGTCGGACGCGGCTGCGGAAGCAGTGGCCTCGTCGTTTGCCCGGCTTGCCGAAATCAGCCAGGTCGAGGGGGGCGATCGTTCTCTCGACGATCTGGTGCGCGCGACGCTGCGGCCGATGCTGCAGGCTTGGCTCGACGAAAACCTGCCAGGTCTGGTCGAACGGCTGGTCCGAGCGGAAATCAGCCGCGTGGTCGGTACGATCCGCCCAGCGGCGCCATAGGCCCGGCATGACGCTCGACAAGACCTATCGGCCGGGCGAGGTCGAGGCGCGGCAATACGCGGCGTGGGAGCGCTCGGGCGGGTTCGCTTGCGACCCCAAGAGCGCCAAGCGGCCCTATACGATCATGATGCCGCCGCCGAACGTCACCGGCAGCCTGCATATGGGCCACGCGCTGACCTTCACCTTGCAGGACATCCT
>JASHUW010000605.1 GCA_030039815.1 Alphaproteobacteria bacterium | reverse complement strand
GCGTCAGATTGGCGATCTCGCGCTCGAGATTGCGAACTCCGGCCTCGCGCGTGTAGTAGCGAATGAGGTCGCGCAGCGCGTCGTCGCTGATCGCCCACTCGCTCTTCTTCAGCCCGTGCTGCTCGATCTGCTTCGGGATCAGGTGGCGCTTGGCGATCTCGACCTTCTCATCCTCGGTATAGCCGGGGATGCGGATGATCTCCATGCGGTCCATCAGCGGCTGCGGCATACGGAGCGTGTTGGCCGTGGTAACGAACATCACGTCCGACAGGTCGTAATCGACCTCAAGGTAATGGTCGTTGAAGCTCGAGTTCTGCTCGGGGTCGAGCACCTCGAGCAACGCCGAGGACGGGTCGCCGCGCCAGTCGGCGCCGAGCTTGTCGACCTCGTCGAGCAGGAACAGCGGATTGGACGACTTGGCCTTCTTCATGCCCTGCAACACCTTGCCGGGCATCGAACCGATATAGGTCCGGCGGTGGCCGCGAATCTCGGCCTCGTCGCGCACGCCGCCGAGTGACATGCGGACGAAATTGCGTCCCGTCGCCCTGGCGACCGACTTGCCGAGCGAGGTCTTGCCGACCCCCGGCGGGCCAACCAGACAAAGGATCGGACCCTTGATCTTCTTCATCCGCTGCTGCACGGCGAGGTATTCAAGGATGCGCTCCTTGACCTTCTCGAGCCCGAAATGGTCGGCATTGAGCACCCGCTCGGCGGCGGCGATGTCGCGCTTGATCTTGGTACGCACATGCCACGGCAGCGACAGCATCCAGTCGAGATAATTCCTGACGACGGTCGCTTCCGCCGACATCGGGCTCATGCTGCGCAGCTTTTTCAGTTCCGCCAGAGCCTTATCGCGTGCTTCTTTAGAGAACTTGGTCTTGCCGATCTTGGCTTCGAGTTCGGCCATCTCATCCTTGCCGTCCTCGCCTTCGCCAAGTTCTTTTTGGATCGCCTTCAATTGCTCGTTCAGGTAGTACTCGCGCTGCGTCTTCTCCATCTGCCGCTTGACGCGGTTGCGGATGCGCTTTTCGACCTGGAGGACGCCGATCTCGCCTTCCATGTAGCCGAAGACCTTTTCGAGCCGCTCCGAGACCGGGACGGTTTCAAGCAGCTCCTGCTTCTCGGGTATCTTCAGCGTCAGGTGCGACGCGACCGTATCGGCGAGCTTGCCCGGATCCTCGATCTGGTTGATCGAGACCAGCACCTCGGGCGGGATCTTCTTGTTGAGCTTGATGTACTGCTCGAACTGCGCGACCACGGTGCGGGCCAGCGCCTCGGTCTCCTGCTGCGAGCCGCCGCCGTCGCCGAGCCCCTCCGCATAGGCCTGGAAGAACGCGTCGTTCTCGGCGAAACGCTGGATGCGCGCACGCTGGCCGCCCTCGACCAGCACCTTGACCGTGCCGTCGGGCAGCTTCAACAGCTGCAGCACCGTGCCGACCGTGCCGATCATGTAGATATCGGAGGTCGTCGGCTCGTCCTGAGCCGCATTCTTCTGGGTGACGAGCAGGATCTGCTTGTCGTCCTTCATGACGTCTTCGAGCGCGCGCACCGACTTCTCGCGGCCGACAAAGAGCGGCACGATCATATGCGGGAAGACCACGATGTCGCGGAGCGGCAGGACAGGATAAAGCGCAACGCGTGCAGGTTCTGGCATGATTTCTCTTTCGTCGAGGCCGGCCGCCAGGGGGTAGCCGGCAATACCCTAGGCCATGCTTAGTTTGGCCTTCAAGCCGTCGCCGTCAAGCGGTGCCGCCACATGCGCCACCCGTTGACAAGGCGGGATAGCGATCAGTCGGCGGTGCCGCTCTCGCCGCGGCGGTCGGAATAAATGTGCAGCGGCTTGGTGCGGCCGTCCACAACCTCGCGGTTGATCACGATTTCGCTGACGCCGGCAAGGCTCGGCAGCTCGAACATCGAATCGAGCAAGATCGCTTCCATGATCGAGCGCAGGCCGCGAGCGCCGGTCTTCCGCGCGATCGCCTTCTGGGCGATGCCGCGCAGCGAATCCTCGGTCAGTTCGAGGCGGACATCCTCCATCTCGAACAACCGCTGATATTGCTTGACGAGCGCGTTCTTGGGCTTGGTCAGAATGTCGACCAGCGCGTCCTCGTCGAGATCATCGAGTGTCGCCACCACCGGCAACCGACCGACGAACTCGGGGATCAGACCGAACTTGAGCAGGTCTTCCGGCTCAAGGTTGCGCAGAATTTCCCCCGTCTTGCGCTCGTCGGGGCCACGCACCTCGGCGCCGAAGCCGATCGAGGTGCCCTGCCCGCGCTGCGCGATGATCTTTTCGAGGCCGGCGAAGGCGCCACCGCAGACGAACAGGATGTTGGTCGTGTCGACCTGGAGGAATTCCTGCTGCGGGTGCTTGCGGCCGCCCTGCGGCGGCACCGAGGCGATCGTGCCCTCCATGATCTTCAAGAGGGCCTGCTGCACGCCTTCACCCGACACGTCGCGCGTGATCGACGGGTTGTCGGACTTGCGCGAAATCTTGTCGACCTCGTCGATATAAACGATGCCGCGCTGCGCCCGTTCGACATTGTAATCGGCGGCCTGAAGCAGCTTCAGGATGATGTTCTCGACATCCTCGCCAACGTAACCGGCCTCGGTGAGCGTCGTGGCGTCGGCCATCGTGAACGGGACGTCGATGATGCGCGCCAAGGTCTGCGCCAGCAACGTCTTGCCCGAGCCGGTCGGGCCGACCAGCAGGATGTTCGATTTCGCCAGCTCGACATCGTTGTTTTTCGCGCCGTGCGCGAGCCGCTTGTAGTGATTGTGCACGGCGACCGAGAGCACGCGCTTGGCGTGGCTCTGGCCGATCACATAATCGTCAAGAACGCGGCATATATCTCGCGGGCCCGGTACCCCGTCGCGCGATTTGACCAGCGTCGTCTTGTGCTCCTCACGGATGATGTCCATGCAGAGCTCGACGCATTCGTCGCAGATGAAGACGGTCGGGCCGGCGATGAGCTT
>JASHUW010000604.1 GCA_030039815.1 Alphaproteobacteria bacterium | reverse complement strand
GTATGAGCCCGATTGCTGTCCGCATGCGCCGGCGACTAGCCGGGCGGGCTCGGCGCGCACCTCGGGTTCCGGCGCGATGACCTTAGTCGAATTTCCGAAGCGGGTTCCCCGCTGGCGGCAGATTACCGACAGTCTCGGTCGTGACCTGAGAGAAGCCCGCTTCGCCAATGGGAGGTTGCCGACCGAGGAAGCTCTGGCGCAGCGCTTCAGCGTGAACCGGCACACCGTGCGCCGGGCGATCGCCGCATTGGCGAGTCAGGGGCTTGTTCGTGTCGAGCATGGTCGCGGGATGTTCGTGGGCGGAGAACCCGCAAATGAGGCGCCGCTACGCTCACGATGCGTAATAAACCTCAAGAGTAGCGGAGATGGGCTGTGCCGCCGGCCGAGCCGCGTGACTCGCGGGGCGGCCGATGCGCGAACGACAAAGGATCTCGGAATCGACCCTGGGGCGGCGGTTATCGAGATCCAGACGCTCGCCGAATTTGGTGGCATGCCAATTAGCTTCGAGGTTCACCGCTTCCGGACAGATCGCCTCTTGACCCTGCCGTGTGCATCCCTGTTGGGATTGTCGATGCCCGACGCGCTCGAGGCGACCGGCGTCGGTCGGCGTTTGCCTGCGATCACGCGGCTATTGGCGCGGCACCCGAGCGACAACGAAGCCCGCCATCTTGACCAAGCCGCGTCGATGCCTGTTCTGCAAATGGAGCAAGTGCAAGACGATGCCGGGGGCGTTCCCATTCATTGCTCGACGTCGATCTTTCCTGCTGACCGCGTCCAAGTGGTGACAGAAATACTGCATGTAACGAGTGCTCACCGCGATCCAGAGCAGTTCAGTTCGGCTCCGGGCAGGGCCGAGACGTTAGAGAGCAGCGGGAACGATCGGTGACGCTGCGATCTACGAGTGAGCAGCGGGTCCGTCGCCTAATGGGCTATCGCCGTAACTGAATGCCTGGACGCTTTCGAGTGTCACTAGACCTGTGCTGATCATGGCGTCAATGACCGGCAAAAAGGCGTCGATTTTGTCAGCGCGGTCGACGATCTCGACGACGAGAGGCAGGTTTTCGGCGATATCGAGAAAACTGGCGCGGTGAAGGTGCGCCGAATGGCCGTAACCGAGCGGGCCGCGCAGCACCGTGGCGCCGGCCATATGATGCGCGAGGGCAGCATCGACGATGGCTTGGTACAAGGGTCGGGTGGCGTATTGTTCGCGCTCCCCGAGGTAGATCCGCAGAAGCGTAGCAGCGGTTTTCGCTGATTTCATGGTTCGGCGCCCTTCAGCTGGTTAAGGGCTGCAGCCATTATAGCGCCGCTCCAAACCGCCAGAAGGCAGATCACAACCGAACCCGCGGCATTGAGGCTTGCTCTATTCCATCGTCCCTCTTGGGCCATGTTGAGGGTTTGCAGTCCAAACGAAGAAAAGGTCGTGTAACCGCCGCAAAGCCCGATCATGACGAACTGACGCGTAATTGGGGAGGTCAAAACGCGCCCGCCTGGACCGGTCAGAGTGGCAAAAAAGCCGATGACAAAGCAGCCTGAGATGTTCGCGAAGATGGTTCCCCACGGAAAGTCCGTGCCCAGCCAGGACGCAAATCCTTCGGCCACCCAAAATCGTGCTAGCCCACCGAGCGCACTGCCAATCGCAATCCAAAAAGAGCTTTCGATCATTGATGCAAGTATTTATTCTCCATTTCCTGCTTCCTTGTCAAGAAAATATGAGAATACAATTTACAGAATTATCTACGACTCGCGTTAAACTAGGCACGATCTGCGAATGGATTTGAAAACAGCGCGGCAGGCCCCAAATCTTGCTCGATCTCTAGCAAACGATTGTATTTGGCAATCCGCTCGCTGCGGCTGAGCGAGCCGCATTTGATCTGGCCACCGCCCATGGCGACCGCAAAGTCCGCGATAAAGGGGTCTTCGGTCTCGCCGGAGCGGTGGGACACTACGAAACTCCAACCTGCTTGGCGGCAAAGCTCGACGGCGGCAATGGTCTCGGTGACAGTACCGATCTGGTTGAGCTTGATCAGCACTGCGTTGGTGGTGTTCTCGGCAATGCCGCGCCGAATGAATTTCGTGTTGGTGACATAGATGTCGTCGCCGACGATCTGGACCCGACCGCCAAGCCGCGCGGTCTGATGTTGAAATCCCGCCCAATCGTTTTCGGCGAGACCGTCTTCCAACGAAACGATCGGGTAGCGCCCCAGCCAGATCTCATAAAAGGCCGTCAGCTGTTCGCTGCTTAGGGACGATTTGCCGTTTGACAGCCGGTAGGACTCACTAGCGAAAAACGAGCTGGCCGCCGGGTCGAGCGCGATGGCGATGTCCCGCCCCGGCTCGAAGCCCGCGGCTTTGATCGCTTCGAGGAGCAGGGTGCATGGTTGCTCGTTATCCGAGAGGTGGGGGGCGAAGCCGCCCTCATCACCGAGGCCTGTCGCGTAGCCTTTTTGTGCGAGTAGCACCTTCAGCGCGTGGAAGGTTTCCGCACCAAACCTTAGAGCTTCCGAAAAGCTAGGAGCGCCCACCGGCACGATCATGAATTCCTGGAAATCGACCCCGCTGTCGGCGTGCTTGCCGCCGTTGAGGACGTTCATCATGGGCATAGGCAGGCGGCGGGCGGTCGTCCCACCGAGATAGGCATAGAGCGGAAGCCCCGCGGCTTCGGCGGCGGCACGGCACGCCGCCATAGAGACGCCGAGGATTGCGTTTGCTCCGAGCCCGGATTTGTTGGGCGTGCCGTCTAGCTCGATCATGCGTTGGTCGATGTCGACTTGCCGCGCGGCATCCATACCGATAATGGCGGGCCCAATCGTGTCGTTGACTGCGGCCACGGCCTGAAGCACGCCCTTGCCGCCATAGCGCCGGGGGTCGCCATCTCGCTTTTCGCTGGCCTCATTTTCGCCGGTTGACGCCCCAGACGGTACCGAAGCGGAGACGGTCAGACCGGAGCTCAGGGACAACCGGACACGTATGGTCGGATTGCCGCGGGAATCGAGGATTTCAAAGCCTTTTACCGCAGCTATCGTGCGCTCCATGTCACGCCTCTCTTTCGCCAGCGCCAACAAGCGCGGGTTCGAGTGCCTTCATCGGCGGCGCCGGCTGCAAGGAGTTGAGGCGGGTGATTGTCGCGGTGATACCCTCCTGGGCAGCACGCAAGCGCCGCAATTCACCCTCCGCTTCGCCCGCTTGCCGGTGTCTTCTCTCCTGCGCGGCGGAGATGGCTCCGCGCGTCGCCTCGATCGCCTCCGCCAGGC
>JASHUW010000603.1 GCA_030039815.1 Alphaproteobacteria bacterium | reverse complement strand
GCCGCTGGTCAGCAGCGCCGTGGTGCAGGTCGACGCCGTCGCCGTGCTGACCGAGGCGGTGGCGCCGGTCGGGCAGGTCGTGGTGACGGTCGGCACGACGCCAGCGTCGCTCGCTTCGATGCCGGCAGGCGTCGCGATCGTGGTGTCCGGGGTTTCCGCCGAGACCGAGAACGAAGCGCCCCACCAAGCCGGCATCGTGTAGCGGATCTGCGGGATGCGGACATGGCCCGGTTCGCCGACGTTGCCGCCGAAGTCCAAGGTCTCGCCGTTGGCATCCGGATCGGAGAAGTTCGAGGTCGCCTGACCGGCGAGGAACCCGCCCAACGTGCCGTAAGCGTAGCGCAGACGGGGAACCAGACTATCCGAGACCGAGGTCGGATCGCCGCTGCCTGGCGCGAAGGCCGTCGAGCCGGCCCAGTCGAACTCCATCACGGTACGCGCTTCGCCGAACGGGGTCGGGGTGCGCGTCTCGAAGCCGATCTTCGACTCACGCGGCGAAGTCTGGAAAATGCCGTTGCCGCGGGTCGACGCGACCGTACCGCGCAACGGGATCGATTGGAGTTGACCGGTGTCGCCGACCGTCGTTGACTGCGGGCTACCGTTAGGATTACCGCCCGACATCCAGTAGTCGACGATTTCCGTGATCTGGCCGTAGATCTTGATCGAGGTGTCGGTGCCGGGGATCAGGATCGAACGCGGGAAGCTGCCGGCGGTGACTGCCGCGCCTGCGGCCGGGTTCTGATCGACCGAGAAGACGGCGCCGGCGCCGGGCTGCTGACCGACCGCGGCGAGCTGGTCGATCCGCGTGTTGAGGGCCTGCTGATTGATCTGCAGATCGTCGGCGCGGGCGCCGGCGATTCCGGTCAGCATCGCCAGCGCTGCTGTGCTGCCGCCCAGCGCCGCGATGGTGCCGAATTTCCGTTGGATGCTCATAACTCCCCCAATCTCTGATCGAATGGCTCGGCGAGGACGAAGCCTCGTGACCCGAAGATATTGCTTTATGATTAGATAATCTAGCAATATCATATGCGGGTTACGCGAAACGT
Organism: Alphaproteobacteria bacterium; assembly: GCA_030039815.1. Classification (GTDB taxonomy): domain Bacteria; phylum Pseudomonadota; class Alphaproteobacteria; order ATCC43930; family CGMCC-115725; genus DATARH01. Next base: position 3,099 of record JASHUW010000603.1, on the reverse strand, counting down.
GGCGTTTTCACCGCAGCGTTGCGGCATTGCCACAGTTTCAATCCAATCAACTGAAATCAGGGAGGTTTTTGGATCGTACCGGGCGCCGATGCGCCGGGCGCGGCCCACGCACATTGCCGGGTACTGGCACGATCGTCGCTTGTTGCCGATTGCTAACTGTTTTCAGGATGGTTCCGATGGATGCCAATCAAGCCGTTCACGCCACTGAATTCCGCATCCCGCAATGGGCGGCGGCGGAATTTCTCGACGTTCCCTATGCGGAAGGGCCGGTGCTTCGCGCCGTGATCTGCCGCCTAAGCGCCGGTCGGTGGCAGTGGAGCATCATGACCGTCGGCGACGATTCCGGCGAGATCATCAGCACCGGGACGGAGCGCTCCGTCACCGGCGCGCGGCAGGCCGCCGCCGCCGAAATCGACAAGTGCATCCACAATCCGCTGATCTGAGCGGATTCATCACAAGGCCACGGCCAGCCCCGCCGCGGCATTGTCGAGGATTAACGGGTTCAGAACTTGAAGCCGAGGCGGGCGCCGGCGCTGGTGATGCCGGCGTTGTGCTGCGCGAGATTGGCGTTCGAGATGTGTTCGAGGATCGCCGAAACACTGATCACCGGCGTTACCTGATAGCCGAGCTCGGCGCTTTCCCGGAACAAGATCGGCGAACCAAGCTCCTTGCGACCGAGCGGCGCGTTGTCGATGTAACCGTCCTGATAGGCACCGCCAAGGCTGCCGTTGGCGAAGACATAATCGCCTGTGCGGAACAGGTTCTGGATCAACGAAATGCCCCAGGTGAGCCCGGCGAAGGCATCGCTGGTCTGCGCCGCGGTATTGTAATCGCCGCCGATATGCGGACGCGGCGATCCGATCACCGCCAGGATGTCGGGCGAGGTGAACAGCATTTCGAGATTGACGTCGAAGCCCCGCTCTTTGTGGTCGCCAAGAAATCCGACATCGTGCGCCAGCAGTCCGACCTTCATCTCATCGACGATCTGGCCGGGCGTCGCGTTCGGATTAGGCGGCAGCGGCGCGAAGCCGAAGGTCAAGTTGGTGTTGGGCGGGGGCGGCGGCGGAACGACGTTGGTGGGAGCCGGCGCGGCCGACGTTTGCGCAAGCGCAGTGCCCGATATTACCACCGCGGCAATCCCGGCAAAGGCCGTCATCGCCGCCAGCCGCAACATCGCACTCACCAAGAATCGCTGTCGCATGCCGCTCGTACCGCCCACTTTAATCGCCGACAGGTTACCTATCGGGGCCTCGTTTGCCAACCCGAGATCAGCGCCTTTTGAACGGGTTGAGCGCTTTCAGCCGCGCCGACCACACGTGCCGTCTGATCTCGCGGCGGACAACCGCGGCATCGGTTACCCAGTTGAGCTGGATCGATTGCCGCTTGCCGACATGAGCCTCATGGCCGTGGAACGATGCGTCGCTGCGGCGAAAAGCGATCAGGGTTCCAGCGAGCGGGGGAACCTCCGCCGCGTAATCGGCGAGGCTGTCGGCGCCGCGCAGCAGACGCAATCGGCCGGCAGCCTCCGACCACTCGCGATTCATGTAGATGAGCACGGTGATCAGCTTGGTGACCGAATCGGTATGAATATCGCCGTCCTTGCCGTCGCTATAGCCGCGCAAGGTGATCATCGTCGGCCGCCCCGCAAGGTCCAGCGCGAATTTCTTTTCGATCGCGGCGCGCATCTCGTCGCCTTCGAGTTCCTCGATGAGGCGCGTGAAGAGCGGCGAGCAGGCGAGCGTCGACAGCGGGTAGCTGCCGTGGCCGGGAACGGCAGGAAACTCTTCGACCAATTGATCGGCTCGGTCGGCGGCGAGAAAATCCTCGACCACGACGAAATCAAACGGGTCACGATGCAGCTGGCTGTCGCGCAGCCGTGCGAGGTCGATCAGGGCCATCACCGTCATCATCGCCGTTTTGTCGCCTGACGCAATCCCGTCACGCACGAACATGATAATGGGCAATTCGCCGCTCGCCGCCGCCGCTACTCTGAGGTAGAGGTAGCCGCGCCGGCCGCAACCGCACAGACGAAAGGTCATGGAACAGCGCTGGGGCCTTCCCCTCATCGCCTGGCCGTCACGGCTGCGCCCCAATTACTGGGATCTGGTGGCGCTGCCGCTGGTCTTTGGTGCGATCGCGCTGGTCGCCTGGGGCGGCATGAAAATGGGAGCGCATTACCGGATCGGCCAGACGCTGCCGATCAGCCTCGACCCATGGAGGCTGCCGGAATACGCGGTGCGCACCGTGCTGCGCATGGGCGCGGCGCTTGTCGCGTCGCTGGTGTTCAGCCTGGCCTATGCGGCGCTCGCGGCGAAAAGCCGCGCCGCCGAGAAGATCCTGATCCCGGTGCTCGACATTTTGCAGTCGGTGCCGATCCTCGGCTTTTTGTCGATCACCGTAACCGGATTCATCGCGTTATTTCCCGGCCGTCTCCTGGGGGTCGAGTGCGCCGCGATCTTCGCGATCTTCACCTCGCAAGCCTGGAATATGACGTTCAGCCTCTACCAGTCGCTGCGCACCGTGCCGGGCGAGTTGATCGAGGCGGCACGGATGTATCACCTCTCGACCTGGCAGCGTTTCTGGCGGCTGGAAGTGCCGCACGGCATCCCCGCGCTGGTCTGGAACATGATGATGTCGGTGTCGGGCGGCTGGTTTTTCGTGGTCGCCTCCGAGGCGATCACGGTGTCCGGCCAGACGATCATGCTGCCCGGCATCGGCTCCTATATCGCCACCGCGATCCAGCAGCGGAACCTCGGCGCGATCGGATACGCGGTGCTGGTCATGCTGGTCGTTATCATTCTTTACGACCAGCTGCTGTTTCGGCCGTTGCTCGCGTGGTCGCGCAAATTCCAGGGCGACCCGAGCGACGAGGACAATATCCGCCCGTGGTTTCTCATCGTCATGCAGCGCGCGCAGTTTTTCGATCTGGTGCAATCGGGCGCGCTGATGCTCAATCGCGGCGTCGACGGCATTCTGATGTTGATCGCGCGGGCGTGGCGCGCAGCGGAACGCCGCGGCCACGGTGAGCCAGCCCCCGAGGTGACCTGGGGCGAGCGTGCTTTCGATATTTTCCTGTTGCTGGCGACCATCGCGGCGATC
>JASHUW010000602.1 GCA_030039815.1 Alphaproteobacteria bacterium | reverse complement strand
GCAGGACCGCATCGTCTGGGGCACCGACGCGGTGTGGACCGGCGCGCCGCAATGGCAGATCGAAGGGCTGCGCCGGCTCGAAATCCCCGACGACATGCAGAAGAAATACGGCTTCAAACCGCTGGGCCCGGCCGACGGGCCGCTCAAGACCGCGATCTTCAGCGGCAACAGCGCGAGGCTCTACGGCATCAACGAGCAGCACGCCGAGGCGGTCAAAGCCGACCGGTTCGCCGAGATGAAGGCGGAGTACGCCGCCAATGGCGGCGGCCGCAGCAACCTGCGCTACGGCTACGTGGCGAAGCCGGCTTAATTCGCGCGCGTCGTTCCCGGGCGGGCGAAGCTAGAACCCGGGAAACAATGCTTCACCCCCACCCTGCCCTCCCCCATCGAGGGGAGGGTTAGAGGGGCACGATGACCTCCCTCCCCCATGGGGGAGGGGGTGGCGTAAAACCGACCGAGGCCGTGTTTATGGGTCCCCGCTTGCGCGGGAATGACGATCTGGATTTGACCGGATCGCGATCTAACCCTCCCCCGCCCGCACCATATCGATATGCGGGATGCCGAAATCGTCGTAGGGCGAGGTCGACCGCACGAACCCGAAGCTGGCGTAGAACGGTTCGAGATAGGTCTGCGCGCCGATCTCGATCTCGCGGCCGGGATGGGCCGTGGCGGCGAGGCGCAACGCCTCGGCCACCATCAGCCGGGCATACCCTTTGCCGCGTTCCGCTTCGGCGACCGCGACCCGGCCGAGGCGCACGCGCGGATCATTGTCGGCATTCGGCGCGATGAGCCGCAGCGAGCCGATCAGCGCGCCATCGAGGCGCAGCGTCAAATGCCGCGCCGCGCTGTCGCGCCCGTCGAGGTCCGGGTAGGGCGAGGCCTGCTCGACGACAAAGATCGCTTGGCGGAACGCCAGAAGCTCGTAGAGCTCTTCGGTCGAAAGCTCGGCCCAGTCACGCCATGCGAGAGAAATATTCCCGGGAATCGTCACGCCAGAATCGCCGTTTGCCGTTATAGTCCCGCTCGCTCCCGATCCTGCCGCGAAAGGGCCGCCATGGAAACCATCGCCCTCAACGGCCGAACCTATCGCCGCCCGCGCCGGCCCACCGTGGTGATCTGCGCCGACGGCTGCGACCCCGGCTATCTTGACGCCGGAATTGCTGCGGGTGTGTTACCGACCATCGCCGGGTTCCGCGATTGCGGGCTGTTCGGCTTCGCCGACGCGGCGATGCCGACCTTCACCAACCCCAACAACGTCTCCATCGTCACCGGCGTCCCGCCCAGCGTGCACGGCATCTCGGGCAATTTCGCGCTCGACCGCGAAACCGGGGCCGAGGTGATGATGACCGACCCGGCGATGCTGCGCACACCGACCCTGCTGGCGCTGATGGCGCAAGCCGGCGTCGCGACCGCGGCCATCACCGCCAAGGACAAGCTGCGCAAGATGCTCGGGCATGGCTGGCGCGGCATCTGTTTCTCGTCGGAATTCGCCGACCGATGCACGGTCGAGGAACACGGCATCGGCCGTGTCGAGGCCCTGGTCGGCCGCGCGAAGCCGGGCATGTATTCGGCCGATCTGTCGCTGTTCGTGCTCGATGCCGGGATCAAGCTCGTCGCGCAGGGCCGCGCCGAGCTGCTCTACCTGTCGCTGTCGGATTATGTGCAGCACGGCCACGCCCCCGACGAACCGGAGGCGCTCGACTTCCATCGTGCGCTCGACCAGCGCGTTGCCCGGCTGATCGAATTGGGCTGCGTCGTCGGCGTCACCGCCGATCACGGCATGAACGACAAGGCGCTCGCCGACGGCGCACCGCATGTCATTTTCCTCGAAGACGTGCTGAACCGGCAGTTCGGCGCCGGCGCGGTGCGGGTGATCTGCCCGATCACCGACCCGTTCGTGCGCCATCACGGCGCGCTCGGCTCTTTCGTGCGGGTCTACGACAGGAACGGGGTCGCGCCGGCCGAGCTGGCGCGCGCGGTGCGCGGGCTCGACGGGGTCGACCAGGTGCTCGATCGCGCCGCGGCTTCGGCGGAATACGAGCTGCCCTATGACCGCGAGGCCGATCTCGTCGTCACCGGCGACGCCAACACGGTGCTGGGATCGCGCGCCGACGAGCACGACCTGACGGGGCTCGCCGGCCACCGGCTGCGCTCGCATGGCGGGCGCGGCGAGCAGCGCGTGCCGTTCCTGGTGTCGGCGCCGCTCAACGCCGCCTATCGCGACAAGGCGAGGGCGCGCCTGCGGAATTTCGACATTTACGACTTCGCGCTCAACGGGGTGGCGGCATGAAAGGCGATAGGCGCGTCGTCATCGTCATCTGCGATAGCCTGCGCAACGACCTCGTCACCGAGGCCGACGCGCCGTTTCTCGTCGCGTTGGCGGCGCGCGGCACCCGCTTCGCCGCGCATAAGAGCGTCTTCCCGTCGACCACGCGCGCGTCGAGCGCGTCGATCGCCACCGGGTGCCTCCCGGCGCGGCACGGGCTTTACGGCAACACCCAGGCGCTCGACGAAGGCGAAGGGCTCGTGTGCCGCAATGTCGGCGCGCCCGATTTCCGCGACCGCATGCGCCGCGCCACCGGGCGCACCTTGCGCGTGCCGGTGCTCGCCGAGCGGCTGCGCTGGCACAACGAGGCGGCGATCGTCTGCTCCAACGTGTCGCCCGGCGCCGCCTATTTCCAGGACCCGGACGGACACGGCACGGTCTATCACGCGGCCGGCAGCTACGGGCCGGGGATGAGGGAACTCGACGACCCGGCCAGCGCCGCCCTCAAGAAAGGCATCGCCGGCGACCGGGCAATGACCGATCGCTTCTGCGCCGACATCGTCGAGGGCCGCGCGCCGGCATTGGCGCTGATGTGGCTCTCCGAGCCCGACTATACCGGCCACCACGCGCCGCTCGGCTCGCCACGGCACCGCGAGGCGATCCGCGCCGCCGATCGCTGCGTGCGCCAGGTGTTCGAGACGGTGCGCCGGCTCGATCCCTCGGGCGACGACATCCTCTTCATGGCTGGCTCCGATCACGGCATGGAGACGATATCGGAGTCGATCGACATCACCGCGCTGCTGGTCGCCGCCGGGATCAAGCAGGGGCCGCGATCGAGCGATGTCGTGGTGGCGCCGCAGGGCACCTCCGCGACGATCTATTTCAGTGACGGCGCGCGCGGCCGCGCGCCTGAGACGGCGGCGTTCCTCACGCGTGAGAACTGGGCCGGGCGCGTCGTCGCCGGCGCGGAGCTGGCGAAGGTCGGGTTGCCGATCGACACCGCGCTGCAGGTCGCAGTGGCGATGGCGACCGATGCCCGGGTCAACGCGCATGGCATCGCCGGGTATGGCGCGATCGTCGCCAACCCCGAGGACAACGAGAGCAAGATCGGCTTCGGCCAGCATGGCGGTCTCGGGATCAACGAGCAGAACCCCTTCCTCATCGCCGAGGGCGGCGGGTTCGCCGTGCGCACGGAAACCCGGCCCACCTCGCTGATCGACATCGCGCCGACCGTGCTGCGCCATCTGCGCATGGATCACGACGACATGGACGGGCGGGCGCTGCCGCTCTCGGCATGAGCGAAGCCGTCGCCGCAGCGGCGCCGGTGCACCGCTCCTCGCCGCTCGAAGTGTTCCGCATCTTCCTGCGGCTCGGGCTGACCTCGTTCGGCGGGCCGGTTGCGCATCTCGGCTATTTCCGCACCGAGTTTGTCGCGCGGCGCAAATGGCTCGACGAGCCGGCCTTCGCCGACATCGTCGCGCTGTGCCAGTTCCTGCCCGGCCCGGCGAGCAGCCAGACCG
>JASHUW010000601.1 GCA_030039815.1 Alphaproteobacteria bacterium | reverse complement strand
GCCGCCGGCCGCTGGTTCGGAGGGGTGCGCTTCGCGCCGCTGGCGCGCTCCGGCGTGCACCGGCATTTGGGCCCGGTCGGCAGCTACATGCTCTCGGGCTCGCTGATCGACCATGTCACGCGGATGAGCGGCGGCCAGGCGGTGATCAACCTCACCGGCGCGGTGCACGACGTGATCTGTTACGACGCGTCGATGTTCATCTCGCGCGTGGATGGGCCGATCCTCTACCCGCGCAACAAAACGGGCGTGCTCAACGAGCTTGGCCGCGAGGCCGATAATGCCGGCGCGTCGATCGACACGACCGTCGGGCAGCCGGCCGATATCTGCCTTGAGATCGAGAATTTGCCCGAGTTGCCGGGCCCAGTGCCCGGCATGACGCGCCGGATGCTGTTCGATTACGCCGACCAGCCGTGGCGGGCGCGCTATACCCAAATGATCCTGGCGCCAGGAACGCAGGTGCCGGCGCATGTCGCGACGGCGATGACCGACCTGTTCGTCATGGCCGGCGAAATCCGCGCCGGCGACGAGGCGGCCGGCTCCGGCTGTTACGTCACGATCGATGCCGAGACCGAGATGGACTTGTCGAGCCGCTACGGCGCGCGTGTTCTCGCCTGGGCGGACGGCCCGGTGCGCTGGCTCGACAGCATCCCGCGCGGCGATCTTTATGGGTGGTAGCTTTGCGCTCTCGCGCCGCCCAGGACCCGCCATGCGCTGAGCGCATTGCGGCTTGATACGCCGGCGGCATCGTTGCCGCTCCTCATTTTTCGGCGCATTGTTGCGGCAGACCAAGAAAGGATGCTCGGAATGGCCGCCCAGCCGCAATCGGTGCTCAGCAATTCGGGAAAGCCGCAGGCGCTATACGACAAGCTCGAAGAGCGGATTCTCGATCGCGACCAGAAGGGCGCGAGTGACGTCTACTACGACCTAGTCCGCGCCGGCCGGCCGATGACCGAGATCATCGCCGAGGGCGTGCGCATCCACGCCCCCTACACGCACGTGCCGTATCACGAGCGGATCGACGACGGCTATGTGAACTTCGTCAACAACGACCATTGCCTCTTGTCGGCGCGGGCCTCGATCCAGCTGTCGAAGCTGGTGCCCGAGGATTGCGCCGCGCTGCCCTATGCGCAAACCGTCTGGTACATTCCGACCGGGCTCGACATCTGGAACCAAAAGATCCTGAAGGCGCCCGGCCACTACGCGCGCGCCCCCGGCTGGTCGATGCCGCCGGGTCCGCCGCCGATGCCGGAAGTCGCCTGGCCCGACCAGGAGCCGGAGCGGCTCGAAGGACCGCTGCAGGAGCGGCTCGATCATTGGATGACCCTGGTGCAGCGCGGCAACGTGCTCGAAGCCTACCGGGTGTTCCTTGGCCTCATGGAGAACCCGGCCGAGCGCAAGGCGGTGCTGGCGCAACTCGTCCATGCCGGGCTGATGGATGTGCAGGACCGGGCGCTCTACAACCGCTCCTACACAACCGGGCACAAGGCGTTTCGCGCCCGCGCCACGGTCGATCTCGGCAATTATCTCGGCTGGGACGACGCGCATAACGTCGTCTATGCCGGGGCGCTCGACATCGCGGTCGGCCCGCGCTGGTATTCGACCTACGAGATGGCGTGCAATGCGGTGCAGATCTTCCTCGAAGGCGCGACGATCTCGGCGATCCCCTATGCGGGCGTCACCAGCGCCGAAGAGGCCATTCTCGCCAACAACAAGGAGCCGCTCAGCGCCGAGGAGCAGAAGGCGTTCGAGAAAGCGGTGATCCGCGACGCCGAGCCGGCCCATGTCCACGCGCTGTCGGATTTGTTGAAGGCGGGCAAGAGCCCGCGCCGCATCCTTGACGCGCTGCAGGTGGCCTCGGCGCAGGTCATCATCGAGACGCGCGGCGTCAACAATTTCTCGCTGCCGCAACACTGCTTCGAATACCTAAACACGATGGCCTGGTACTTCGACAACTTCCAGCACAAGCAGCAATTGAAGCTGCTCTACACGGCGACGGCTTATCTCAACCGCGCCGCCTGGCACCAGAAGGGCATCAACGACGCCGAACCCAACAAGCCCAAGGCGCCGGCCGGCGCGTCGAAGCTCTCGGGCGAGGAGATTCTCGACCGGCTTGACCAGGCGATGCTCGCGCTCGACGGCCGCGCCAGCGTCGATTGGACCAAGGCCTATCTCGACAACCACAAGGATCGCGGCCCGCTCGTCCGCCATCTCGCGCTGATGGCCGCGCGCATGGGCAACGACCCGCACAACCAGGAGATCGGCCAGGTCACGATCGAAGACTGGGCCAAGAACCAGGGCCACGACCGCGACCGGCTGCTGCTCGCTTGCGCGCACCACACCGCGGTGCACCGCAAGTACGGCAACCCGCTCGACTGCGCAAACCGCTTCGGCGCGGCGATGGGCGTCGCCCGGCTGCAGTAGCACTGAGTCAAGGCCCCATACGATGTCGCACCGGCGCAAGCCGGTACCCACTTATCGACTGCACGGACAGCGGTAAGGTGGGTCCCGGCTTGCGCCGGGACGACAAGCATGCGGGTCGCATTAAATGTGGTGCTGGCGGGAAGCCTCATGGCGAGTGCCGCTGCCGCGCGCGCCGACGACGTCTCGGCGCTGTACAGCGCGACCTGGGCCGGGTTGCCCGCGGCGCAGATCCGTTTGTGGCTGCGCAATGACGGCACGCAATACCGCGACCAGATCGCGATCGGCGCCGAGGGCCTGTCATGGCTGGTGACGCATTTCCGCGGTACCGCGGTGTCGCAGGGCAAGCTCGCCGCCAACGG
>JASHUW010000600.1 GCA_030039815.1 Alphaproteobacteria bacterium | reverse complement strand
AGGTGCATAGCGGTCGCGTTGTCCCACATGACCAGATCGCCGACCCGCCAGCGGTGCCGGTAGAGAAACTCCGGCCTGACGCAATGCGCGTCCAATTCGGCGATAAGGTCGAGCGCCTCATCCTCGGGCACCCCTTCGATGCCGATGCACTCGCCGGCGATGACGTAGATCGCCTTGCGGCCGGTGAACGGGTGGGTGCGCACGATCGGGTGCGCGACATCCGGGGTCTCGGCGATCTGCGCGGCGGTGAGCTTGGGGCGTGGGCTGTTGTCGATGCGGCGGCGCGACGAATAGCGGTGGATCGCCTTCAGCCCGTCGAGCTGGCGCTTCATCCCTTCGGAAAGCGCCTCATAAGCGGCGATGCAATTGGCGAAAACCGTGTCGCCGAGCACGACGCCGTCGCGCACCGGCACTTCCTTGGCATAGAGCAGCGAGCAGCGGCTCGGGCATTGGCGGTACGACACGTCGCTGTGCCAGGTGAAGCCGGCGTCGGCCAGGCCGATATGCTCGCCCGCCTCGTTCCTGACATTGGAGACCAGCAGGATCTCGGGGTAGCCGGGCAGCAGGTACTTCTTGACGATGTGGATTTCCAATTCGCCGAAGCGTCGGCTGAAGGCGATGTGCTGCTCGTTCGACAGCGTCTGATCGCGGAAGAACACGACGATGTTGTCGTGAAACGCCTCCTCGATTTCGCGGAACGTCGCGTCGTCGAGCGGCCGCGACAGGTCGACGCCGATCTCGGCCCCGAGCGCGGCATCGCATTTGGTGACGGTGATGGGCATTTCCTGGCCTGTCATTGCGGGCGAAGCGAGGCATCCCCATGCCTCCGCGGGCTTCGCCCCGCGAGATTGCCGCGTCGCTTCGCGCCTCGCAATGACCGAGCGCGAGCCTGTGACTTGTGATCATCACACCGCAACGGCTATGTTCCGGCCAGACATCGCAAAGGGGTGGAGACCATGGCTTACGAAGGCATGATTGCGGAGACGATCAGGATCATCGGCCACAACGGCGACCCGGTTTCGGCCTATGTCGCGCGGCCGCTCGGCGCCGGCCCGTTCCCGGGGATCGTGCTGATCCACCATATGCCAGGCTGGGACGAGTGGTATCGCGAATGCACGCGCCGCTTCGCGCATCACGGCTATGCCACGATCAGCCACAACCTCTATGAGCGCTTCGGCGAGGGCAAGGCCGACGACGTTGCCGCGAAGGCGCGCGCCGAGGGCGGCGTCTCCGACGACCAGATGGTCGGCGACACCGAAGCCGCGGTGCAGTTCCTGCGCCGCCAGCCCTGGCACAATGGCAAGGTCGGGCTGTTCGGCACCTGCTCGGGCGGGCGCCAGACCTTCCTCTTCGCCTGCCGGCAGAAGAGCATCGACTGCGCGATGGAGCTGTGGGGCGGCCGCGTGGTGCAGGACGAGCTGACCCCGAAGCAGCCGGTATCGCCGATCACCCTGACCGCGGGTCTGTCGTGCCCGCTGCTCGGCCTCTTCGGCAACGAAGACCGCGCCCCGACCCCGGAGCAGGTCGACCAGCACGAGGCCGAACTGAAGAAGCACGGCAAGAATTACGAATTCCACCGCTATGACGGCGCCGGGCACGGCTTCTTCTATTACGACCGGCCGGCCTACCGCATCGAGCAGGCGCTCGACGGCTGGCAGAAGGTGTGGGCGTTCTGCGAGAAGCACCTCTCCAAGTAATTCTCCGGGGCGGCGCCGATGTGTACCTCGATCGTCGAGATCGTCGGCTGCGCCGGCGCCGGCAAGACGGGTGACGGGTGGATCGACCTGACCAACGCGGTCGTGTCGTACGACCACCCGCACCACGCGCTGCTCGAAGAAGCCATCACCATCAACTTCGTGAACCGCGCGCTGGGACCCGGCGCGCGGGTCGCGGTCGAGCTGACGCTGGAGGCGGCCAAGGAGCTCTCCGCCGCGCTCGTCCGCGCGATCGAACAAGCCGAGATCGAGGAAAGCCACCGGCATCGGGGGTAGCTTTTACCGCCGCCGGCGCCGGGCGCGGCCTTTTATGGTCATTCCCGCGAAGCGGGAACCCATGAACACGGGCCTGTGCCAGCCCTGCTCCATCCGTGTTCATGGGTTCCGGGCCCATCGCTGCGCGATGTCCCGGAACGACGAACAGTGATAACGAGTGCCGACTCTCGCCGGGAGAGTGGTTTGGCGGCTGCAGCACTCCGCGGCCTGGGATCATAACGAGAACAAAGCTTGCAAAAGCCCCGCGGCATCTGACATAGATTCATCGTCCGATGTCGCTCTCCCCGCTCTTTCATCCGGCGGTCGCCGCCTGGTTTGACCGTAACTTCCCGGCTCCGACGCCGGCGCAGGCGGAGGCGTGGCCGGCGATCAAATCCGGCCGCCACGTGCTGATCGCCGCGCCGACCGGCTCGGGCAAGACGCTGGCGGCGTTCCTCGCGGCGATCGACGGGCTGGTGCGCGAGGGATTGCAGCAGGGCCGGCTCGAAGACGCGACGCAGATCGTCTACGTCTCGCCCTTGAAGGCGCTGTCGAACGACATCCAGAAAAACCTCGCCGCGCCGCTCGCCGGCATCGCCGCGGAGCTGGCGGCGCAGGGCCTGCCGGCGGTCGATATCCGCACCTGGGTGCGCACCGGCGACACGCCGTCCGGCGAGCGGCAGAAGATGGCGAAAAAGCTGCCGCATATCGTCGTCACGACGCCGGAATCGCTCTATCTGCTGCTCGGCTCGGAGTCGGGCCGGCGGATGCTGGGAACGGTGCGCGCGGTCATCGTCGACGAAATCCACGCGCTGGCGTCGAACAAGCGCGGCACGCATCTCGCGGTGTCGCTCGAACGCCTCAAATCGCTGTGCGGCGACAGATTGCAGCGCATCGGCCTCTCGGCGACGCAAAAGCCGATCGAGGCGGTGGCGCGGTTCCTTGTCGGAAATAATCCCTCTCCGCCCTTCAGGGGGGAGAGGGAGGGGCCCAGCGCGCAGCGCTGGGAGGGTGAGGTGGGCATTGCGACCGCCCCTGGAATCCCCCACCTCACCCCGGCCCTCTCCGCCCCGCCCATTAATCCAAAGGGGGGCGGAGAGGGAGTGTTCATCATCGACACCGGCCATCGCCGGGCGCGCGATCTCGCGCTCGAGATGCCGTCGTCGCCGCTCGAAGCGGTGATGTCGCACGAGGTCTGGGCGCAGGTCTATGACCGGCTCGCCGAGCTCATCGAAACGCACCGCACGACCCTCATCTTCGTCAACACCCGGCGTCTCGCCGAGCGCGCGACCCGGCAATTGTCGGAGCGCATCGGCGAAGACCGTATCGCCGCGCATCACGGCAGTCTCGCCAAGGAGGCACGGCTCGACGCCGAACAGCGCTTGAAGCGCGGCGAGCTGAGGGTGCTGGTGGCGACCGCATCGCTCGAGCTCGGCATCGATATCGGCGATGTCGATCTCGTCTGCCAAATCGGCTCGCCGCGCTCGATCGCCAGCTTCCTGCAGCGCGTCGGGCGGTCGGGGCACGCGGTCGACGGCATGCCGAAAGGCCGGCTCTTCCCGCTGTCGCGTGACGAGCTGGTGGAATGCGCGGCGCTCCTCGACAGCGTGCGACGCGGCGAGCTCGACACGCTCGCGATCCCCGACGGCGCGCTCGACGTGCTGGCGCAGCAGATCGTCGCCGAGGTGGCGTCGCGCGAATGGAGCGAGGACGGGCTGTTTGCACTGTTCCGCCACTCCTGGCCCTATCGCACCCTCGACCGCGCCGATTTCGATCGCGTCGTGGGAATGCTGGCGGACGGATTCACCACCCGCCGCGGGCGGCGCGGCGCGCTGATCCACCACGACGCGGTCAACCACATGCTGCGCGGGCGGCGCGGCGCTCGGATCACCGCGCTGACCTCGGGCGGCACGATCCCCGACAACGCCGACTACCAAGTGCTGCTCGAACCCGAAAACCAGATCATCGGCACGGTCAACGAGGACTGGGCGGTCGAGAGCCTGGCCGGCGACGTGTTCCAGCTCGGCAACGCCTCCTATCGCATCCAGCGCGTCGAGCGCGGCGTGGTGCGCGTCGAGGACGCGAAAGGGCAGCCGCCGACCGTGCCGTTCTGGCTCGGCGAGGCGCCAGGCCGCAGCGACGAGCTATCCGCCTCGGTGTCGCGGCTGCGGGAAGAAGTGCAGGCGCGTCTTCCTCCCCTCCCATCCGCAGCGGCCGCTGCGGGTCTCCCTCCCCCGCAAGCGGGGGAGGGTTGGGGTGGGGGTGAGGCCATTGAATGGCTCGTCACCGAGGTCGGCATCGGCGAAGCGGCC
>JASHUW010000599.1 GCA_030039815.1 Alphaproteobacteria bacterium | reverse complement strand
CCATGCCAGCGCGAGGTCATCATCGGCCCGGCGACAAGCCCGATCGCCGGCCGGTTGGCCGAGATCGCGCCCATCAGCTGCGCCGGCACGGTCTTGTCGCAGCCGCCGACCAGCACCACCGCGTCCATCGGCTGGGCGCGGATCATCTCCTCGGTGTCGATCGCCATCAGATTGCGGAACATCAGGCTGGTCGGGGAAAGAAACACTTCACCTAACGAGATCGTCGGGAACACCAGCGGCAGCCCGCCCGCCGCCAGCACGCCCCGCTTCACCGCTTCGATCAACTCGGGGAAATGGCGATGGCAATTGTTGAAGCCCGAACGCGAATCGGCGATGCCGATCACCGGGCGCGACAGCAGGTCGAGCGAATAGCCCATCGAGCGTGCGAAAGAACGTCGCAGATACAGCGCGAAATCGGGGTCGCCGTAATTCGTCAGCCCGACGCTCAGCCCATGCTTTTCGCTCATCGTGTTCCTCTCCGCGCGAACCCGGCGCAGCTTGACCCGCGCCGCCGGCGCGAGGCAAGCCTGCAATCTGTGGCATTTACGTCACGATGCCGCATTTTCGTCACGAGGCACTCTCATGGCATCTTGTCATAAGTTAAAAATCGCGACAAAAATTTCAGGTCACCCGTCCGTGTTCATGCACGCATTGATTTTCGCTCGATTGGCGATTACATTGAGCGAATGGGAATTCCTGCAACTTTTTGGCGTTCGCAGGAATACCACGTGGCTCGCGGCGCCGTCTGACGGCTCGGGGCAAGACAGATATGGGTGACACGATGGCAAAACCGAAGAGAGGGCGTTCGACCGGAGCGATCGATGACTACGTTGGCGGGCGTATCCGCGAACGTCGCATCATGCTTGGTTTGACCCAGCAGCAGCTCGCCGAGATGATCGGCGTGACCTATCAGCAGGCGCACAAATACGAGCGCGGCATCAACCGCGTCTCGGCCGGGCGCCTCTACGAGATCGCCCGCGTACTCAACGCGCCGATCACGTATTTCTACGAAGGCCTCGGCGAGGAAGCGCCGCGGCCGGTGGCGCCGCATCAGCGCATGCTTCTGGAGATCGCGCGCAACTTCGCCGAGATCCAGAACGAGAAGCACCAGGAGGCGGTCAGCCAGCTGGCTCGCGTGCTCGCGGGTCGCTGACCTCGCCAACGGTCGGGCGCGGCCCGGCCGACACCAAGCGAAACGGCCGGCGGCGATCCCGCCGGCCGTTTTCGTGGGCGCGCTTCAGGCGAAGACGCCGTATTCGACCTGCAGGATTTCCCCGTTCGCGGTGTTGACGAGGAGCGCATCGGCCCCGTCACGCACCCATTCATAGCCGATCGGCGGCACTTCGAGCCCGAAGAGCCAGTAATCGGCGATGATATAGGCAGGCACCCAATAGGCGCGCGGCAGCACTTGACCGTACACCCAATGATGCGCGCTCCACCCGGCCGGCGGATGATAGGGGCCGATCTGGAAGCTGCGCGGCGCCTGATAATTATGCTGATAGGCGGCACGATCGACCGTTTGCGGCCGTGTACTCCAGCCCGCCGGCGGGGCGACCCGCTGATAGCCGTGCACCGTCGGGTGAGGCTCGCCGCGTTGCGCCGTGGCGGCGGGGTGAGGCTCGCCCTTCGGGGGCTCCTGCGCGGCGGCGATCCCGCCCGTCAGGCTGATCGCCGAGATCAGCCAAGCCGCGATGGCAAATTTGCGACCCATCGGTTCTTCTCCATCGTTGGACGCCTCCCTGACGGCCGCGCCATGTTGAATGTGCGATCGCATCCAAGCTTGTATAACCGTTGCGTGCAATTTGGGAGAACCCTGTGTCCCGCGCCGCCGACGTGAGGGCCGACCACCACCGTATCGTCTGCCGGCATGGCGCGGTGGCGGACGGGTGGATGCGCGACCGCCGCGTCGCGCCTGTCATCGCCGCCGAGACGGCGCGGCCGGGAGGGCGATCGTGATCGGCGCCGCGCCGCGGTCGGGGCTGCTGGGCCGGCTGCTCAACCTCGGCACGGCCGGCTACAGCGAGACGCAGCGCCGCCGGCTCAACGCGCTCAACGCTACCGCCGCGCTGATCGCGGTGTCCTCGGCCGCCTACGCGCTATCCTACGCCTTGACCGACGGCTCGGCCTATCGCTGGGTGATCGCGATCAACCTCGGCCTGGTCGCGATGGCGGTGACGGTGCCGATGGCGCACCGCGTCAACGAGGTGCTGGGCGGGCTGATCATCCTGGCGAGCGAGGTGCCGGCGCTGTTCGGGTTGGTCGCGCTGCTCGGGCGTGATTCGGGCATTCAGCTCAACCTGGTGATCGGCGCCGCGGCGACGTTCTTTATCCTCGGCAGCAGCCGTCTGTGGCTGGCAATCCTCGCGGTGACGCTGTGCTTTGCCGCGCATGTCGCCGCGTGGTTCCTGTTTCCCGTGGGCCTGGTGCCGGCGAGGCCGGGCTTTGTGGCGCAGCTTTACGTCGGCTCGGCGGTCACGACCTTTGGATTGATCGCCGCGTTGACCTAT
The DNA here is from genome assembly GCA_030039815.1 of Alphaproteobacteria bacterium. Lineage (GTDB taxonomy): Bacteria > Pseudomonadota > Alphaproteobacteria > ATCC43930 > CGMCC-115725 > DATARH01. The sequence continues at coordinate 834 of JASHUW010000599.1, read as the reverse complement.
TTCTCCTTCCGCCTCGCCGAGCGGGCGGAGGCGGCCGCCGACGCCGCCAATCGCGCCAAAAGCGCCTTCCTTGCGGCGATGAGCCATGAAATCCGCACGCCGATGAACGGCGTTCTGGGGATGCTCGAACTGCTCGGCCTGTCGCCGCTCGACGGCGAGCAGCGGCACCGCCTGCAAGTCGCCCGCGATTCGAGCCACTCGCTGCTTCGCGTCGTCAATCAGATCCTCGATTTTTCAAAGATCGAGGCGGGCATGCTCGAGCTGAACCCCGAACCCGCCTCGATCGCCGCCATCCTCGACGAGGTGCACGAGCTCTACGCCAGCGCGGCCAGCGGCAAGAACCTGTCGTTGACGGTGTCGGTCGACCCGCGCATCAGCCCCGCGGTCAGCGTCGATCCTCTGCGGTTGCGGCAGATCCTCACTAACTTTGTCAGCAATGCGCTGAAGTTCACCTCCGCGGGCTCGGTCGCGGTGAACGCCGCGCTGCGCGAGCACCGGGATGGGACCGACGTGATCGTCTTCACGGTGGCCGACACCGGCATCGGCATTTCGCCGGAAGGTCAGAAAAAGCTGTTCCAGCCCTTCGTCCAGGCGGAAGCCGACACGACGCGACGGTTCGGCGGCACCGGGCTGGGGCTGGCGATCTGCCGCCAGCTTGCCGACCTGATGGGCGGCGTCATCGACATCGACAGCGATATCGGGCGCGGCACCACGATGCGCCTGACGGTGCCGCTGCCCATCGCCGACTCGAACCGAATCAGAAGCGATGCGGAGACCGGGCCGGTCACCGCGGCGCTGCTCGACGCGCGGCCCGCGGCGCCCAGCATCGAAGCC
>JASHUW010000598.1 GCA_030039815.1 Alphaproteobacteria bacterium | reverse complement strand
AATGTCAGCGCGCCGGCGATGTCGTCGCGGCGGAGATATCGGCCCAAGGGGTGGCGGTTGGCTGCCATTGCGCGTAACGAAAGCGCGGCTTTTGTTCGCCCGCGTTGGGTTGCGGCAGCGCGACGAGCGTGCTCGACACCGTGCCGTAGCCGCGGCTCGTGGTAAAGCGCAGCGCATTTTCCGGCGGCTCGCCGGGCGGCGATTCGGGGTTCGAGAGCAGCGCCTGCCACTCCGCCCAGTCGTCGCGATCGGGGTCGGGCGGCGCGGCGGCGCGGAACAGCGACGTCGCCAGCGTCACGCGACGATTGTTCGGCCGGTTGAGCTCGCCGGAATCGATCAGCGACACTCCCTCGGCGATCGGCCAGGCGTCGACATTCTTGCCGTCGGCGTGGCGCAGCCAGAACGCGTCGCGATTGTCGGCGACGATCAGGTTGAAGGTGCGGTAGGAGGCGGGATCGAGATGCGCCAGCGCCTCGGCCGCGGCGACCGCGTCCGGGTGGTCGAGCGCTTCCAGCACCAGCTCGCCGCGCGAGCGCTGCCCCGGCGCGGGCCCGAGCGAGCCGTGCCGGTTGAGCACCGCGGCGGCGACGCCCCAATCGTTGACCCCGAGCCAGGAGCCGCCGGCCAAGAGGTCCTTGCCGGCGATGACCTCGGGGCGGTCGGGCCAATGGCGCGCCGGGGCGAGCGCCGGGCGGCCGATCATCTCGTCGCGGTTGGCGCCGATCACGAGCGGCCATGCGTGGTCGGGGCGGCGCAGGATCACCAGGGTGCACATATGCTATTCAGTGGCTATAGTGCGGCCCGCCGACAACGGACGGAAGAACATGCCTACCCTCGAAGATCGCGAGAAGGAATTCGAAGCCCGCTTCAAGCACGACGAGGAGCTGCGCTTCAAGGTGACAGCGCGGCGCAACCGGCTCGCCGGGTTATGGGCGGCGGAACGCATGGGGCTGTCGGGCGACGCGGCCGATGCCTATGCGAAGACCGTCGTTGCCGCCGAATTCGATAAAGGCGGCGACAAGCACGTCGTCGAGAAGCTGGTCGCGGACCTCGCGGCCAAGGGGCAGGCGGTCACCGCCGACCAAGTGCGGTTCGAGCTCGACCATTTCGCCGAGCGCGCCAAGCAGCAGGTGATGAGCGAGTAGACCGACGTTCTGATATTTAGCCCCTCTCCTGCACCGCGGGAGAGGGGCTTTAATCATTAGCAGTTAGTACGGCACGTCCCCTGCCACCGTCACCCGGTTGCCCGAGCGGGTGTGCGGCCAGTAGTCCCACATCGCGTGGTGCTGGACGCAGCGATTGTCCCAGAACGCGATCGAGTTCTCCTGCCAGCGGAAGCGGCACTGGAAGAGCGGGCTCGCCATGTGCTCATAGAGGTAGCGCAGGATGCCCTCGCTTTCGTCGCGCGGGATGCCGTTGATGTACTGGGTGAACCCCTTGTTGACGTAGAGCGCCTTGCGCCCGGTCACCGGGTGGGTACGCACCACCGGGTGGTCGGCGAACGGGTAGCTCTCCTTGTCCGCGACCCCGTAATTCTTGTACTGGCCGCGATAATGTTCGCCGCTGTGCCGCGCGGTGAGGCCGTCGAGATAGGCCTTCATCCGGTCGGAAAGCGCCTCGTAGGCGGCGTACATGTTGGCGAACAGCGTGTCGCCGCCGCGCGGCGGGCATTTCTTGATGTAGAGGATGCTGCCCATCGGCGGCTCGGGGTCGCACGACACGTCGGAGTGCCAGCCCTCGCCGTTGGCGCGGAACGAATCCTTGTCGGCGTGGATGATCATCATCTCCGGCAGCCCCGGCTCGGACGGCGCCGCGGGATGGATGTGCAAATTGCCGAAGCGCCGCCCGAAATCGAGGTGTTGCGTCGGCGAGAGATGCTGGTCGCGGAAGAAGATGACGAGGTTTTCCGCCAGGGCGCGATGGATTTCGTCCATCTGCCGGTTTGACGGCTCGCGCAGGTCGACATCGCCGATCTCGGCGCCGATGATCGGCGTCAGCTTGTCGACGGTGATCGCCTCGTAGGGCGAATCCTCGGGCGTGTATTTGATGCGGGGGCCGTTGTTACTGCGCAGCGAGCTCATCGCGCTTCTCCCTGGAAACTGCTTCGTCGCCGAAGACGCGGCGGAAGATCGTGTCGACATGCTTCACGTGGTAGGCGACATCGAACGAGGCGTCGATCGCCCCCGGGGTGAGGAATTTCGTGATCTCGGGGTCGGCCTTGAGCAGGTCGGCGAATTTGCCGCCGCCATTCCATGAGGCCATGGCGTGCTTCTGGACCAGCCGGTAGGCGTCCTCGCGGCTCATCCCGGCCTGGGTCAGGGCGAGCAGGAAGCGCTGCGAATCCGGCAGGCCGCCAAGTGAATCGAGATTGCCCTGCATCCGTTCGGGGTTGACGATCATCTTGTCGATCACCCCGGCGAGCCGGTTGAGCGCGAAATCGAGGGTGATTGTCGTATCGGGCGCGATAAAGCGTTCGACCGAGGAATGCGAGATGTCGCGCTCGTGCCAGGTGACGACGTTTTCCAGCGCCGGGGTCACCGCCGAACGAATGACGCGCGACAGGCCGGTCAAATTCTCCGACAGCACCGGGTTCTTCTTGTGCGGCATCGCCGACGAGCCCTTCTGCCCCTCGGCGAAGAACTCCGATGCTTCGCGCAATTCGGTGCGCTGCAGATGGCGCAGCTCGGTCGCGAAGCGCTCGATCGCCGCGGCGGTCAGCGCCAGCGCCATGAAAAACGCGGCGTGGCGGTCGCGCGGGATGATCTGGGTGGAGACCGGTTCGGGCGTGAGGCCGAGCTTCTCGGCGACGTACTCCTCGACCCGCGGGTCGATATTGGCGAAGGTGCCGACCGCGCCGGAAATCTGGCAGGTGGCGATCTCCTTGCGCGCGGCGACGAGGCGCTCGCGGTCGCGGGCGAACTCGGCGTAATGCCCGGCGAGCTTGAGGCCGAACGTCGTCGGCTCGGCATGGACGCCGTGGCTGCGCGCGATGGTCGGCGTGTAGCGGTGCTCGAAGGCGCGTTTCTTGAGCGCCGCCAGCACCAGGTCGAGATCGCTGATGAGAATGTCGGCGGCCTGGGTCAGCTGCACGGCGAGGCAGGTGTCGAGCACGTCGCTCGAGGTCATGCCCTGGTGCACGAAGCGCGACTCGGGTCCGACATGCTCGGCGAGGTTGGTGAGGAACGCGATCGTCTCGTGATGCACCTCGCGTTCGATCTCGCGGATGCGCTCGACATCGAACTTGCCGCGCTCGCGCACGGCTTTGGCGACGCCCTTGGGGATGACGCCGAGCATTTCCTGCGCCTCGCAGGCGAGACACTCGATCTCCATCTGGATGCGGAAATAGTTTTCCGGCTCCCAGATCTCGGCCATTTGCGGGCGGCTGTAGCGCGGAATCATGCCGTCGCCGTCTCCTCGGCGGCCTCCTTCACCTCGTGGGACGGATCATAGCCGAGCCGGATCAGGGCCGCGAGCATATGCGGGGGAACCGGCGCGCTGACCTGGATTGCCGGGCGCGCGGGGTAGAGCGGGATCGTCAGCGCGCGAGCATGCAACTGCAAATGCTCTCCGGCTGGCCCGCCATAGGTCGGGTCGCCAACCACCGGGCAGCCGAGCGCCGCGCAATGCACGCGAATCTGATGCGTGCGACCGGTCTTCGGCCGCAGCTCCAGCCACGACCTTCCGTCGACGCTGCCAAGCACGCGGTATTCGGTGACCGCGCGCTGCCCGGCGAGATCGATTTCCATCCGCCAGCCGATGCGCC
>JASHUW010000597.1 GCA_030039815.1 Alphaproteobacteria bacterium | reverse complement strand
TTCTTGTCACGTCGCTCCTCGATCGCGACGATGTTCGAGGCACGCCGGTAGCCTGTTAGGAGGTTCGCTCCATCGTCCGAGCGGACAAATCGTTTCAGCGCGTCGACCCGAGCCACTAGACGAACAAGATCGTCCTCTTTCGGCTCATGCCGGAACGCTGCCTCGACAATATCATGCCTTTCTCCTGTCTCTCTAAGATGGACTTTGAGGCGATCGTAAACGAAGTCTCTCAAATTATTAGCTACACTTAAGGGCTCACCGGAACCAGGTACCGATATCAACTCTGCCGCCCTCATGAGCGTCGCGAAAAGCGGCAACCCCAAGTCGTCGGCCAAGGTGATCCGGATCAGCCCCAGCGCAGCACGGCGTAGAGCGAAAGGATCACCTGAGCCTGTCGGCCTCTCGCCAACCGAGAAGAAAGCCGCTAGCGCGTCGATCTTGTCGGCGACGGCGGCGACGATGCTTTCCGGCGCGGTCGGCACATTGTCGTTGGGCCCCAGCGGCTTGTAGTGGTCGGCGATCGCGTCGGCGACGCGCGGGTCTTCGCCGTCGTTGAGCGCGTAATAGCGGCCCATGATGCCTTGCAGCTCGGGGAACTCGCCGACCATGCCGGTCGAGAGGTCGGCCTTCGCCAGGCGCGCGGCGCGCAGGCAACGATACTGAAACGCCTCTTTATCGTCATTCCCGCGTGATCCCCGGATCAAGCCCGGGGAGGAATCCAGGACGGATCGTTGCGTCGCTTGCCCCTGGGCCCCCGCTTTCGCGGGGGAGACGAATTGAGGAAAGAGCGCTTCAGCAATGTGCGCGGCGAGCTTTTCCATCCGCTCGACCTTGTCGTAAACGCTGCCGAGCTTTTCGTGGTAGACGCGCTGTTTGAGGGCCTCGACGCGGTCTTCGAGGCGGATTTTGCGATCCTGATCCCAGAAAAAGCGGGCGTCCGAGAGGCGCGCGCGCAGCACGCGCTCATTGCCGGCGGCGATGGTCTTGCCACCGTCCGGGGTCAAATTGTTGGCGACAAAGAGGAAGCGCGGCGCGGGCGTGCCATCCGGCTTCAGGCAGGTGAAATATTTCTGGTGCGTGCGCATCGCCGTCGCCAGCACCTCGGGCGGCAGGCCGTCGGGCAGCGGGCGCACGAAATCGGCGTCGATCGAGCCCATCAGCACGACCGGGTATTCGACAAGGCCCGTCACCTCGTCGAGCAGGCCCTCATCGGGCTTGACGATGAGGCCTTCTTGCGCGGCTTTCGCTTTGAGCTGCGCATCGATGGTCGCGCGGCGCTCGGCGCGGTCGAGCACGACATGCGCCTTGGCGAGCTTGGCGCGGTAATCGGCGGCGTTGGCGACCTCGACCGCGTCCGGCGCGAGGAAGCGATGGCCGCGCGTTACCCGTCCGACCGGCACCTCGTCGAGGGCGAGGCTCACCACCTCGCCGTCATAAAGGCAGATCACCGAGTTGAGCGGCCGCACCCAACGCAGCGGTAAGGCCGGATAGTGCATCGATTTTGGCCAGGGCAGCGCGGTCATCGCCGCGAGGATCAGCTCGGGCAGCACCTCTTGGGTGGCGCGGCCGGGGCGCTTGATGACCGCGAAATGGAATTCGCCGCGCAGCTCAAGCTCATCGGGCGATGTGAGGCCGGCCGAGCGCAGGAAGCCGGCGATCGCCGCTTCGGGCGCGCCGACGCGCGGCCCGCGGCGCTCCTCGCTGCGGTCAGGCTGGCGCGCGGGGATGCCGTCGGCGATGACGACAAGCCGGCGCGGCGTCACATGGCCTTCGATGGCGGCCGCCGGGATGTCGGCCTTTGTGAGGTTTTGGCCGATCAGTCCAGCCAGGCTAGTGACCGCCTGCCCCTGCATGCGCGCGGGGATTTCCTCGGTCAGGAGTTCGAGGAGGAGTTCGCCGGTCATGCGCTGCCCGCCAGCCAGGCTTCGCAGCACGCCTTGGCGAGCGCGCGGACACGGCCGATATAGGCGGCGCGCTCGGTGACGCTGATCACCCCGCGCGCGTCGAGCAGGTTGAAGATGTGGCTGGATTTGAGCGCCTGGTCATAGGCCGGGAGCGGCAGCGGCGGCGCGTTCGTCCCGCCCTCGCCGAGGCCGAGCAGCGCGTTGCACTCGTTTTCCGCATCGACGAAATGGCGGAACAGCAGCTCGGTGTCGGCGCGCTCGAAATTATAGGCGGAGTATTCCCGCTCGGCGCGCAGGAAGACATCGCCGTAGGAAATGCGGCCGGGTCCGTCGATGCCGTTGAAGTTGATGTCGTAGATGCTCTCGACCCCCTGCACGTACATCGCCAGACGTTCGAGGCCGTAGGTCAGCTCGGTCGAGACCGGGTCGCACTCGATGCCGCCAACCTGCTGGAAATAGGTGAACTGACTTACTTCCATGCCGTCGAGCCACACTTCCCAGCCAAGCCCCCAGGCGCCGAGGGTCGGGCTTTCCCAATCGTCCTCGACAAAGCGGATGTCGTGGCGCGCGGCGTCGATGCCGATCGCCGCGAGGCTGTCGAGGTAGAGAAGCTGGCTGTCGGCCGGCGCGGGCTTGAGGATCACTTGAAGCTGGTAATAGTGCTGGAGCCGGTTGGGATTGTCGCCATAGCGGCCGTCGGTCGGGCGGCGCGACGGCTGGACATAGGCGGCCTTCCAGGGCCGCGGGCCGAGCGCGCGCAACGTCGTCGCGGGATGGAAGGTGCCGGCGCCGACCTCGAGGTCGAGCGGCTGCAGGATCACGCAGCCCTGCGCCGCCCAATAGCGCTGCAATTCGAGGATCAGGCCCTGGAACCCAATGGGCTTCCCCGGGGGTTTTGTCCGTTGCAGCATGGCTTAGCGCGGCTGCGGGCAATCGGCGCGGCCGCAATGGCGCGCGCTCGACGCGATATAGGCGCCGCAGACCTTGCAGGCGACGAGGTCTTCCGCCTCGATGACCCGTTGCGCCTGGCGGGGCGCTTGCGGACGCGGCGCGCGGGGCGGCGGGGAATTGGCGCGGTTGAACAGCTTCACCACGTGCCAGGCGGCAAACACCACGACGAGGATCAGAAAGAGCTCGGGCAGTCCGGCGAACATCGTCGAGGTTTAGGGGCGCTCGGCGCCAGGGTCAACAGAGCTATAGCCTGCCGGG